>DASZOD010000043.1:0-5634 GCA_035550935.1 Egibacteraceae bacterium
CTCGTAGTCGGCCAGGTCTTCGGGCAGCCGGTGCTCCCGGCCGTGGCGGCGAAACAGCACCACCCAGCCGGCGCCGGCGCCCAGCAGCAGCACCACGAGGCCGGCGTTGGCCAGGCGGCCCAACGCGGCCCGCGGGTCGCAGTCGGCGGCCGGCCGCTCGCCGCGGGCGCGCGCCCGCTCGGCGTCCGCGGCGAGCGCCAGACAGCGCTCCTCGGCCAGGATCGCCGCGCGGGCCTGCCGACCGTCCGAGGGCGCGGCGGCGAGGACGTCGGCGGGCATGAGGACCCGCACCTCGACGAAGGTCTCCGGCGGCAGGTCCGAGACCGCGGTGCGCACCACGCCGCGGCGGGGGGCCTCGACGACGCCGGTCAGCGGCCCGTGGGCCCACAGCAGCAGCTCCCGGCCCGGGGTCAGCGCGGCGGCCGCCTCGGGCAGCCGCAGCTCGGCCTCCAGGCGGCTGGTGGGCACCTCCCAGCCGCTGCCGACCCACTTCCAGTACAACTCGGACGAGTCGGCGTGGCGCACGCCCGCGCCGGTGACGACGTAGTCCAACGTGTAGCTGCGCCGCTCGTCGGCGGCCGGCTCGCCGTAGAACCAGGTGACCTCGAAGCGGTCGTCGGACTGTTCGACGGCGTAGGTCCCCGGGGCTTCGTCGTCCTGGGACCCGGGCGCGTAGACCACCCCGGTCGAGTCGCGCAGCGAGAAGTCGCTGACCTGCTGGCCGTCGCGCAGCGGCAGGGTGTAGAAGGCGCCGCGGTAGGTGCCCGTGTAGCTGAACTCGCGTTGCTCGACCACCCGCATCGACCCGTCCGAGCGCAGCTCCGCGGCGATGTCGACGGCGCTGATGAAGTAGCTGCGGGACTGCGCCGCCGCCACCCCGACCGCGGCCGCCAGCCACAGGACGGCACCCGCCAGTAACGACAGCCCCCGACGCGCGATCGCGCGCCTCATCGGGTCTGCCCGAGCGCCGCGCGGCCTATTCCCACTCGATCGTGCCCGGCGGCTTGGAGGTCACGTCGTAGGCCACCCGGTTGACGCCCGGGACCTCGTTGATGATGCGGGTGGCGATGCGCTCCAGCACGTCCCAGTCCAGGCGGGCGAAGTCGGCGGTCATGGCGTCCTCGCTGGTGACCGCCCGCACCACGATGGGGTGGCCGTAGGTGCGCTCGTCACCCTGGACGCCGACGCAGCGCACCGCGGGCAGCACGGCGAAGGCCTGCCAGATGGCACGCTCCAGACCTGCCCGGCGCAGCTCGGCGGTGACGATGCGGTCCGCGGCCCGCAGCAGGTGAAGCCGTTCGGCGGTGACCTCGCCGACGATGCGCACCGCCAGGCCGGGGCCGGGGAACGGCTGGCGCCAGACGATGTCCTCGGGCAGGCCCAGTTCCTCGCCGACGCGGCGGACCTCGTCTTTGAACAGCCAGCGCAGCGGCTCGACCAGCTCGAAGCGCAGGTCGGCGGGCAGTCCACCGACGTTGTGGTGGCTCTTGATCACCGCCGCGCCGCCGTGCCCGGACTCGACGACGTCGGGGTACAGCGTGCCCTGGACGAGGAAGCGCGCGTCGCCGGCGTGCTGGCGGGCGGCCGCCTCGAAGGCCCGGATGAACTCGGCTCCGATGACCTTGCGCTTGGCCTCGGGGTCGGTCACGCCGGCCAGCCTGTCCAGGAAGCGGTCGGCGGCGTCGACGGTGACGAGCCGGGCGGCGAAGTGGGCGCCGAAGGTGTCGGTGACCTGCTCGGCCTCGCCGTGGCGCAGCAGCCCGTGGTCGACGAACACGCACACCAGCCGGTCCCCGACCGCCTCGTGCACCAGCGCTGCCGCCACCGACGAGTCCACGCCGCCCGACAGGCCGCACAGTACGGTCGCGTCCCCGACCTGGGCGCGGATCGCCGCCACCGCCGACGCGATGACCGAGTGGGCGGTCCAGGTCGGCCGGGCGCCGGCGTGGGCCAGGAAGGCGCGGATGACCTCGGTGCCGTACGGGGTGTGGCTGACCTCGGGGTGGTACTGGACGCCGAACAGCCCGCGCTGGGGGGCCTCGAAGGCCGCGACCGGGGTGACCGCGGTCGAACCCACCACCCGGAAGCCGTCGGGCGCGCGCACCACCGTGTCGTGGTGGCTCATCCACACCGTCTGCTCGCGGGGCAGGTCGCGCAGCAGCACGCTGTCGGGCTCGGCCACCAGCGGGGTCTTGCCGTACTCGGCGACGCCGCTGGGGGCCACCTCCCCGCCGAGGGTGGCGGCCATGAGCTGCTGGCCGTAGCAGATGCCCAGCACCGGGATACCGGCGTCGAACAGGGCCGGGTCGACGCTCGGGGCCCGCTCGGCGTACACCGACTTGGGGCCCCCCGACAGGATGACGCCCACCGGGCGGCGCGCGGCGATCTGCTCGACCGGCGTGTCCCAGCCGACGATCTCGGAGTACACGTGGCACTCGCGGACCCGCCGGGCGATCACCTGGGCGTACTGCGCGCCGAAGTCGACCACCACGACGGTGGCGAACTCCTGGCGGGGGGGCGCCGGCATGCGCCCGCTAGGGCCCGGTGTCGGGGCCGATGTAGCCCTCGCGCTCGAAGTGCAGCACGATCGCCTGCGCCGCCTCCTCCGGGCTGGTGGTCATCGTGTCGACGGTGAGCTCGGCGTCCTGAGGAGCCTCGTAGGGGTCCGACACGCCGGTGAACTCGGCGATGAGGCCGGCTCTGGCCTTCGCGTACAACCCCTTGCGGTCGCGCTGCTCGCACACCTCCAGGGGCGTGGCGACGTGCACGAGCGCGAAGCCGCCGACGGCTTCCACCATGGCCCGCACGTCCCTGCGGGTGGCGTCGTAGGGCGCGATCGGCGCGCAGATCGCGATGCCGCCGTTCCTGGTGATCTCCGACGCCACCCAGCCGATGCGGCGGATGTTGAGGTCACGATGCTCGCGCGAGAAACCCAGCTCCGACGACAGGTGCTTGCGCACCAGGTCGCCGTCCAGCATGGTGACCCGCCGTCCCCCCAGCTCCAGCAGCTTGACGAGCAGGACGTTGGCGATGGTGGACTTGCCCGACCCCGACAGGCCGGTGAAGAACACCGTGAAACCCTGGCGGCTGCGCGGAGGATGGGTGGCGCGCAGCTCCCGGGCGACCTCACCGAAGGTGAACCACTCGGGCAGCTCCCGCCCGTCCGCCAGGCGTCGGCGCAGCTCGGTGCCCGAGATCGACAACACCCGCGCGCCCGGCGGGACCTCGTCGTCGGGCACGTAGCGGTCGTGGTCTGCCAGGTAGACCATCTGGCGGAACGGGACCATCTCGACCCCCAGCTCGGGCTCGTGCTTGCGCAGCAGCTCCTGGGCGTCGTAGGGCCCGTAGAACGGTCGGCCTGCGGCGTCCGCGCCGGGGCCGGCGTGGTCGCGGCCGACGATGAGGTGGGTGCAGCCGTGGTTCTTGCGGATGATCGCGTGCCACACCGCCTCGCGGGGGCCGGCCATGCGCATCGCCAGCGGCAGCAGCGACAGCATCGCCGTGTAGCGCGGGTAGCGGTCGAGGATCGCCTGGTAGCAGCGCACCCGGGTGTAGTGGTCGACGTCGCCGGGCTTGGTCAGCCCCACGACCGGGTGGATGAGCAGGCTGGCTCCGGCCTCCTTGGCCGCCCGCAGCGTGAGCTCCTGATGCGCCCGGTGCATCGGGTTGCGCGTCTGGAAGGCGACCACCCTGCGCCAGCCCAGCTGGGCGAACTCCTCGCGCAGCTCGCCGGGGGTGCGCCGCAGCGGGCGGAAGTCGTGGTGCACCGGCGGCTGCAGCCCCTCCACCCGGCCGCCCACGTACCACGGGTGGGTGCGCTGCTGCAGGTAGGCGACGCCCGGGTGGCCGTGGTCGGCGGTGCCGTACACCGCCCGGGCTTCGGCCTCGCGGTCGGGGCGGAACAGGTCCTCGACGTGCAGCGCCGCCAGCAGCACCCCCTCGGGGTCGCGCAGCCCCAGGGTCGCGCCGGGCTCCAGGCCCGAGGCGACCTCCTCGGGCACGTCCAGCACGACCGGGATCGGCCACAGCGTCCCGTCGGCCAGTCGCATCGACTGGCACACGGACTGGTGGTCGGCCTGCCCCAGGAAGCCGGCCAGCGGCGAGAACCCGCCCGACAGCAGCAGCTCGAGGTCGCACAGCTGGCGCGGGCCCAGGTCCCACGAGGCCCAGTCGCGTGACGCGGCCTTGAGCTCGGCGGCCCGCTCCTCGTCGACCAGCAGCCTGGTGAGGGTGCCGCCGTGCGGAGCGATGAGATGGTCGGACACGTTCCCCTCCTGTCGAAGCCGTCGTCCCGCTGCGTCCGGGCTGCGGCTCCCTGGCACGCTCGACGTCTCCCCGCTGCCGATAGCGTATCGGCCTCTCGGGGCGGGCGCGCCCGGCGCGGCGTGCAGTGCCGACCGAATGTCCCGACCCGGCGCGCTGTGGGCGCACAGACGGTACCCGCCCGGGGCGGCCGCCGTCTACAGTCGCTGCCAGATGGACGTCGCGCGGGTCTCCTGGCCGCCGCAGCGCGACCGGTTGCACCAGCTGCGGTCCACCCGGACTCCCCGGTTGCTCGTCGTGGCGCCGGCCGGCGCTCCGGCAGCGCCTGCGCGTCGAGCCCTCACGGTCGCGTGCCGGCGGTGAGATGGCTCGTCGCCGTCCTCGGCCTGGTCGTGGCCGTGGCCGCCACAGCGATCGCGACCGGCCAGCGCCTTGCCTCGACCCCCGCCGGGGGCACGGACGCGCCAGCGCCTGCGGCGGCTGGGCCTTCGCTGCGCAGGGCGACCTCTGCTCCCCCCGCCCGGGTCGTGGTGCGCTACCGCATCGAGCGGCGCACCACCGACACCGCCACCGCAGACTTCATCAAGGCCGTGGTCGGCGCGCTGGAGGACCGGCGGGGCTGGCAACGGGCCGGCTTCGACTTCGTGCTCGACCCCCGCGCCGCCTACCTCGTCGTCCTCGGCGAGCCCGAGGAGGTCGACCGGCTGTGCCGCCCGTACGACACCGCCGGGCGCTTCTCCTGCCAGAACGGACCCGTCGTCGCCCTCAACGCCGACCGCTGGCGGGCCGCCACCCGGCAGTGGACCGGCGACCTGGCCGCCTACCGCCTCATGCTCGTCAACCACGAGGTGGGCCACCTGCTCGGCCTGCACCATCCGCAGCCCCAGTGCCCCGGGGCGGGGCTGCCGGCGGCGGTGATGTCCCAGCAGAGCACCGAGCTGGGGGGCTGCCAGCCCAACCCCTGGCCGCTGGACTGGGAGATCAAGCTGGCGGCCGACCACAGCCACGCGCTGGCGCCCGGTCCTGACCAGGTGTTCCAACGGCCGCGCGACCCGCGGAGCCCATCGGCTGCCGACGTGGCCTGCAAGCAGGAGGGTTCGGCTCCCGCCGGGCGGGTCACACTGGCGTCGTGTCCGACCGGGCCCTGTTCATCGTGCGGGTCACGCTCGTCAGCGTGATCGGTGTGGTCGCCGCCGCGCTGTCGCCGTACTTCGTGAACCCGTTGCCGCTCGTCGGCTTCGTGGTGGTCATGGGGTTGCTGTACGCCGCGACCAGCTGGCTACCGCGGCGGAACCAGGAGTAGCCGGTCCCACCCGCCGGCGGCCGCTGCCGGCCGGCCAGAGATCATCGGCGCGTTGGTCAGGGCCGGGT
>DASZOD010000044.1:0-3518 GCA_035550935.1 Egibacteraceae bacterium
GGTGTGTGCGGGTGAACACGTGGTCGGTGCCGGGCCAGTCACGCGCCGTGGTGCTGCTGCGCGGCGCCGCCGAGCGCGGAGAGGTCGGCCACGCCTGGGCCTTCGTCGGTCCCGCCGGCGTGGGCCAGGAACGGGCCGCCCGGGCGTTGGCGGCGGCTCTCAACTGCCCCCAGGGACCCGACGGGGTGGCGTGCGGGTCCTGCCCGACGTGTGACCGCTGCCTGCGCGGGGTCCACCCCGACTACTGGGAGTTCTTCCCGGTCGGGCCCGCCCACCGCGTCTCCGAGGTGCGGGACCGGTGGCTGCGGGCGGCGTCGCGCTCGTCGGCACAGGGAGGCTGGAAGCTGCTACGGGTGGTCGACGCCGACCGCATGAACGACGCGGCCGCCAACGCCTTCCTCAAGGCGCTGGAGGAACCGCCGCCACGGACGGTCTGGGTACTGGAGGTCGTCGACCCCGACGAGCTGCCCGACACCGTGCTGTCGCGCTGCCGCACGGTCCGGTTCGTCTCCTGGGGGCCCGCCGAGCTGGACGCCGAGGCTCGCCGGCTGGGCGTGGCCGATCCTGACGAGCGCGCCCTGGCGGTGCGGGCCTCGCTGGGGACTCCGGCGGCGCTGCGCCGGCTGGCGGCACCCGGCGGGCTGGCGGACCTGCGCGCGCACCGCGACATCCCCCGCAGGCTGCGCGAGGACGGCCCCGGCTACGCCCTGGTGGCCGCCCGCCAGCTGGACGAGGAGGTCAAGCGCCGCACCGCCGCGCTGAAGGCCGACGGCAAGACACAGCTGGAGTCGCTGGCCGGGATCTACGGCGGCCAGGCGCCCCGCGCCGTGGTCAAGGAGGTCAGCGACCGTCAGGCCCGCCGGGAGCGCGAGGCCCGCACGACGCTGGTGCAGGCCGCACTCGACGACCTCGTTGCCTGGTACCGCGACTGCCTGCTCGTCGGCGCCGGCGGTGACCCGGGCAGCGCGATCAACCTCGACGCGGCCGCGGCACTGTGCGCCGACGCCGCCGCCCTGGGGCCGGCCGCGGCACTGCGCGCCATCGACCTGGTCCTGGCCCTGCGCGACGAGCTGGAGCTCAACCTGCAGCAGGGGCTCGCGCTGGAGGCGCTGTTCCTGCGGCTGTCGGTGCTGACCCGCGGCGCCTAGCCGCTCCAGGGTCCGCTTGGGCCCTGGGGAAGGCGACCGGTTCGACGCCCTGCAGCGCGCGCAGCATGAAGGCCCGCCACAGGGCGGCGGGACGGCCCGCGCCGGTGAGCCCGGCGACCGGCTGGCGGCTGTCGGGGTGGCCCACCCACACCGCGGTGGACAGGACTGGCACGGCGCCGACGAACCAGCCGTCGGCGCCTTACTGGGTGGTGCCGGTCTTGCCCAGCGCCTCCCAGCCCGGCAGTCGGGCGCGGACGCCGGTGCCGCCGGCCACGACCTCCTGGAGCAGTCCGACCAGGGCCGCGTTCACCCCCGGATCCAGGGCAGGGATGGCCTGCGGCGCTCGTTGCAGCACGGGCCGGCCGTCGGGGCCGGTCACCCGCTCGATGAGATGGGACGGCTCGTGCATGCCGCCGTTGGCGAAGACCGCGTAGGCGCCGGCCAGCTCCAACGGCGACACCCCGTGGGTCAGCCCGCCCAGCGCTGCCGCCGGCCCGCGGCTGGTCGGCGGCCCGAACGCGCGTTCGACGTCGATGCCCAGCCGGCCGGCGACGTCGACGAGCCGCTGGTGGCCCAGCCTGGCCCCCAGCGTGGCGAACGCGGTGTTGATGCTCTCCGACAGCGCCGTTGCGAGATCGACGGCGCCGTAGTCGGCGCCGTTGTGATTGTCGACCACCCAGGGGCCGGCTTGGCCCGCCACCGCGACGGCCACAGGACCGTCGCCGGGCAGCGGCAGCGAGGGGTGATGGCCTGCCTCCAGGGCGGCCGCGGCGACCAGCGGCTTGAAGACGCTGCCGGGCGGTCGGCGGCCCTGGGTCGCCGGGTCGAACCGCACCCGTGCGAAGTCGGCCCCGCTGTGCAGGGCCCGGATCCGCCCGCTGGCCGGCTCGACTGCGGCCACGGCCGCGGTCGGGCCGCCGGCGCGGGTGTAGGCCGCCACCGCCTCGGCCGCCGCCGCCTGCAGCCGCGGGTCGATCGTCGTCTCGATGCGCAGGCCGCCTGAGTACAGCCGCTGCACCCGTTCGGCCTGGGATGCGCCGAAGGCGGGGTCGGCGAGGAACTCGCGACGCACCGCGGAGAGGACGAACGGCTGCGCGGTCTGGCGGGCAGCGGGAGGGACGACCTGGAGGGGCTCGGCCCGCAGCCGGGCGGCCTGCTCGGCAGGCAGCAACCCCAGGGCGGCCATCGCGTCCAGGACCTCGTTCCGGCGCGCCGTGGCTGCGTGGGGGTTGCGGCGCGGGTCCAGTGCGACGGGCGAGCGGACGAGCCCGGCCAGCAGCGCGCCCTGCGAGACGGTCAGGCCCTCGGGGGCGACGCCAAAGTACTCGCTGGCGGCGGCGGCGATGCCGTAGGCGCCCGACCCGAGGTAGACCTCGTTGAGGTAGCGCTCCAGCAGCTGGTCCTTGGAGAAGCGCTGCTCCAGGGCGACGGCGTGGACCAGCTCGTCGACCTTGCGTCCCAGCGTCTGCGCGTCGCCGACGAGGTTCTGCTTGGCCAGCTGCTGGGTGATGGTGGACGCGCCCTGGCGCACCGCCCGGGCGCGCAGGTTCGTCCACAGCGCCCGGCCGATGGCCGCCAGGTCGTAGCCCCGATGCTCGTAGAAGCGCTGGTCCTCGGCGGCCAGCACCGCGTGGCGCACGTGCGCCGGGACCCGCTGGAGAGCCACGACCTCGCGGTCGACCCCGTCGTGCAGCTCGGCCAGCACCGTGCCGTCGGCGGCCACGACGACCGATGGTTCGGCCAGCGGCGGCAGGCCCTCATGTTCGCCGCCGCTCAGGTCGGCCCGCACGGTGCGGGCGGCCAGCTGCAAGGCCGGCCCGCTGGTCGCCAGCCCCAGGGCGACGACCGCGACGGCGCCCACCAGGCCACGGCTCGTGGCGACCCCCAAACGCACCAGGCCGGGCCTGGCTGCCCGCCACAGCCGGGGGCCGTGGCGGGCGAGGGGCTCGGCGAGCCCCTCGACGCAGGCGCTGGCGGCGCACGCCGCTGAGCGCGCCGCCGCCTCCACCGCGTCGGCGAGCAGGTGGACGACGACCGCAAGTGCGCGGGCCGTCCCGCGCGTCAACGTGACCAGCAGCGGCACCACCAGCGACTCGGCCCGGTCGACGCCGACGGCCACGGCACGGGCGCCCGCCCGGGCTGCGGCAGCAAGCGCGTAGGAAAGGTTGACCGCTGCGGCCAGCCACGGGGTGAGCGCATCGACGAGCTGGCGACCCCGGCTCCCGACGCCGGCGCGTCGCTGGGAGGCCATGGGGTGACGCTACCCGCTGGCGGGCCGGCCCCCAAGACAGCGCAGCTGGCCCGATCACCGGATCGGCCGCCGTGGCCCGGGCGCCCTTGACCGCGGCGGCCGATCCGGTGATCGGGCCA
>DASZOD010000045.1:0-14440 GCA_035550935.1 Egibacteraceae bacterium
GGCGCCGCGGCGCCGCACGGTGCCGCGAGCGAACCGGGCGCGCTCTGTCAGCTCAGCAGGCTTCGCCCAGTGCGGCGCGGACGGCTGGGCTGACGACGCTGTCGTCACCGATCACGGTCAGCGGCGGCAGGGTGCCGCTGCGGCAGGTGAGTTCGCGCGTCTCGCCGGGCAGCCGGGCCGTCTCGACGAGAAGGATGGGGCTGTTCGTGTCGGCGGCGAGTCCGGCGGCGGCCAGCGCGTACCCCCAGCCATCGGGATGGTCGCCAGAGGTGAGGAAGTAGCCGGCGGCGGGTTGCGGCCACAGCTGCGAGGCGATCGCGACCGCCGTCGCGTACCGGTTCGGACCCGCGATCCGCCGCGCGCCTCGACGCGCGAGGGTCCCTCGAGCCGGGTGGCCGTGTACCCGCCGTCGGTCAGCGCCTGCGCGACCGCCGGGGCGAGGGCGTCGTCGCCCCCGAGCAGCGTCACCGCACCCGTCCCGCCGAGCGCCCGCTCGATCTCGCCGGCGGTGCGCGGGTCGAGCGCCTCCCTTGCCGTGAACAGCAGCGATCATCCCGACCGCGATCGTCGTGTCGCAGCGCGGTCCTCGGGGCCCAGCGGGTCAGGGTTGGCCGGGCTCAGGAGGGCCGACGCTGAACCGCACCGTCCGGTCCGCCCTCGCCTGGAGGGTGCCGAGCTCGCACGTGAGCGTCCCCGCCTCGGCGGCGCACGTGGCCTGGCCCGGGTCGGTGCCGATGACCTCGAGCCCGGACGGCAGCGTCAACCAGCAGGCGGGCGGCGACGGCTGCCTGCGGCCCGGCGTTGAAGGTCGAGGCGGTGTAGGTGAGCACCTCGCCTGCCGGGACCGGGTCCGGGCCGTCCGCCAAGGTGAGGCCGAGGACGGCATGTGGCGTGAACTCCACGGCGCCGGCGTCGCAGAGCGCGGTGCCGTCCTGGTTGCCGTCCACAGGGCGCGCGGCGTCGCGGTGGCGCGCCGCAGCGCCACCCCCACGCCGACGTCTCATGGGGTTCCAGCGGCCGGCGCGTCAAGCGGGTTGAGCCGCATGGCAGAGGCGTCCGGGGGACAGGGTCATCCGCCCGGTCACTCCCCAGCGCGGGTCTGGTTCCGATGACCAAGGTGGCGTTCAGTTCGTAGGAGCTGGCCACCCGCGGGATCAGCCCGTTGCGGGCGACGGTTTCGATGGTCTGCGTGGCCTGGCGCTCGCTGGTCTCGACCAGCAGGTGGCCGCCCGATGCCAGCCATGGCGGCGCGGCGGCGATCACCCGCCGCTGGACGTCAAGCCCGTCCACGCCACCGTCGAGCGCCACCCGCGGCTCGTGCAGGCGGGCCTCCCGGGGCAGCAGCCCCATCGCCTCGGTGGGCACGTAGGGTGGGTTGGCGACCAGAACGTCGACGCGGCCCAGTGCTACACGACCACCGGCTCCCCATGGGCTGTGTCGCTCAGGTCAGCGCGCCCGACGCGGCGGCCCGCTCGAGGGCCGCGATGTCGATCTTCTTCATGTCGAGCATCGCGCGCATAGTCCGCTGCGAGGTCCCCGGGTCCGGGTCGTTCAGCAGCTCGGTCAACCGTGACGGGATGATCTGCCAGGACACGCCGAAGCGGTCCTTGAGCCAACCGCACGGGCCCTCCTCGCCGCCGTCCGAGAGGCGGTTCCAGAACGTATCGACCTGGTCCTGGGTCCCGCAGCTGACCTGGAAGGAGATGGCCTCGTTGAACCTGAACTCCGGTCCGCCGTTGAGGGCGACGAACTCCTGGCCGTCCAGCTCGAAGCTCACGGTCATCACCAAACCCGCAGGCCGCGGCCCCGCCTCGCCGTAGCGGGCGATCTGCAGGATGCGGGAGTTGTCGAAGATCGAGGTGTAGAAGTTGGCTGCCTCTTCGGCCTGCGTGTCGAACCACAGGCACGGGGTGATGTTCTGCATGGTTGCGTTCCTCCTCGTTCGCCGGCTGCAGATGTACCGGGTAGACGCCGCCCGCGGTGAGAACTCATCGCTTCCATCTGGCGCGGTCTGTGAGGCTGGCCGGTGAGTTCCCTCGTCGGCGGCCGTCTCATTAGAGGTGTCGAAGGACGGTCGCGTGTGAGGTGTCGACAGGTGCGATGGCAGCGGGTCGGACGGGTGCGCTGGTCGGTGGGGTCGGGCGGCGTGACCGTGGTGGTCGATGGCCCGCTGGACCCCTCCGATTCGCCATTGGTATGTGCCGCGTTGCATGCCGCAATGTCAGGATCCGGTGTGGCGTTCCTTGCCTGTCGTGGTGAGGGTCTCGGCGACCCCGATCTCGCCACGGTCGACCTGCTAGCCCGCCTGCGTCTGGCCGCGCACCGGGTCGGATGCGTGATGCGGGTCGAGGACCCGTCACGGCGGCTGCAGGAGCTGCTCATGCTGGCAGGTCTCGACGAGCTCTTCGCCCCGTGCGGGTCAAGCGTCGAGACGCGCCGGCAGGCCGAAGAGCGGGAAGAGGCGTTCGGTGTCGAGGAAGGCGTTCAGCCCGACGATCGTCCCGCCTGAGATCTCGACGACCTGCAGCGACCAGGGTTCGTGACCGCCGTCGGGCGCGGGGCGGTACTGGCCGAACGCGGGCGACCCGTTGGCGGCCGTTGGGACCAGCCGGGAACCGCGGCAACCGATGCCCGTCCCCAGGTACCAGCCGCGGATGTCGTCGTGGCCGCGCAGCCACAGCCCGTAGGGTGGCATCGATTGCACCACGTCCTCGTGGAGCAGCGCGGTGAGCGCGTCCAGGTCGTAGCGTTCGAACGCGTCGACGTAGCGGGCCAGCAGCGCCTGCTGCGCCGCGTCGAGCGGCCGGAAGGTGTCCGTGTCGGCAACGTCGAGCGACGAGAGGGTCGCGCGGGCGCGCTGCAGGGCGCTGTTGACCGACGCGACCGTGGAATCCAGCAGCGCGGCGACCTCCGTCGCCTTCCAGTGCAGCACCTCACGGAGGATCAGCACCGCACGCTGGCGGGCAGGCAGGTGTTGCAGGGCGGCGACGAACGCCAGCCGGACGCTGTCACGCTGCACCGCCATCTCGGAGGGATCCCCGGTGGGCGATACGACGCGGGCGTCGGGGACCGGCTCGATCCAGACCGTCTCGGGCAGCGGAGCTGGCAAGGTGGTAGATGCCGCAGACGCCGGCCCGAGGTCCATGGGGCGTGCCCGCCGCTGGCGGCTGCGCAGGGCGTCGATGCAGACGTTGGTCGCGATCCGGTACAGCCACGTGCGCAGCGACGAGCGTCCTTTGAAGCCGCGGGCCGCCCGCCAGGCCCGTATGAAGGTCTCCTGGACCGCGTCCTCGGCCTCGAACGGTGACCCGAGCATCCGGTAGCAGTAACCGGTCAGCTCTTCCCGGTACCTCTCCAGATCCGCGTCCGCAGCGTGGCGGTCCGGCGAGCCGGCGTCGGCCGCAGCCTCCGTGAGCGCTGCCACATCCCTCATCCCCCCGACCTCCTGCGTCCACGATCCCGCGACCGGCCCGTGATCGTGCGATGGTACCCGGCCGGCCGACATCCCGCCCCGAGGTCGCAAAGCGTCACGCCTCGACGGGGCCCTGGCCCACGTGGACACCTAGCATCTCGGCCGTCCCCGCTGCTGCCTCCACCGCGACCTCGGATCCTGCCGGCGGTTCCGACGCGCCCGGCCGGACGTTCCTCAACGCCACCGAGGCCACCGCGGCTGCGACGACCGCGGTGGCTGCGCCGATGCCGGCCGCCACCTGCATCCCGTCCAAGAAGGCGCCACGAGCAGCCGCCAGCACGGCGGCGCCGACCTCTTCGGGCAGCCGAGCTGCCACGGCCACCGCACCTCCGAGCGTGTCACGTGCGACCTCGGCCGCTCCATCCGGCAGGCCGGCGGGAAGGCGGTGCGCGAACTCGTCCCGGTAGACCGCGGCGCCGACAGTGCCCAGGATCGCGATGCCCAGCGCCCCGCCGAACTCGGCACCGGTCTCGGACAGGCCCGATGCGGCGCCCGCACGCTCGGGGGGCGCGCTGCCGACGATCAGCTCGGTGGTCAGCGTGAACACCGGCGCCAACGCCAACGAGACGACCACGGAGGCGATCACGACGACCGTCAGCCCATCGGCCCCACCGACCTGGACCAACATCAGGAGGCCGACCGCCGAGGTCAGCATCGCGACCGCGAGGACCGAGGCGGGACGGACGCGGTGCACGTAGCGCGGCGCGAGGTTCGACCCGACGATGAACCCCGCCGCCGAGGGCAGCGACCACAACCCCGCCTGGAGCGGCGAGAGGCCGAGAACGAGCTGGAGGTACTGCGCGACGAACAGGAAGTAGCCGAACGCGACGAAGATGCCGAGGACGTTGGTCACCAGCGACGCGCTGAAGGTCGGATCGCGGAACAGACGGATGTCGATCAGCGGGTCGTCGAGCCGTCGCTGACGGAGCACGAACAGTGCGCCGACGGCCAGGCCGGCCACCACGGTCAGGGCCGGAAGCGTTCCCCAGCCGTCCTGCGCGGTCTCCTTCAGCCCGTAGATCACCGCGAGCACGGCCACCAGGGACATCGCGGCGCTCACGAGGTCGAGGCTGCCCGCGTCGGTGTCGCGGAACTCGGGCAGCACCAGCGGTCCCAACAGGAGGAGCAGAGCCATCACCGGCAACGGCAGCAGGAAGGCCGACCCCCACCAGAAGTGCTCCAGCAGTACGCCACCGAGCATCGGGCCGACCGCGCCGCCGGCGGAGAAGCTCGTGATCCAGATCCCGATGGCGACCGACCGTTGGCGTGGGTCGGGGAACATGTTGAAGATCAGCGACAGGGTCGACGGCGCCAGGGTCGCGCCCGCCAGGCCCAGCAGCGCCCGGCTCGCGATCAGCATCTCGGCGCTGGTCGACAGCGCGGCGAGCCCCGAGGTCGCCCCGAACGCCCACGCCCCGATCAGCAGCAGCCGGCGGCGACCGACCCGGTCTCCCAGGGTGCCCATCGTGATCAGCGACCCGGCGACGAGGAAGCCGTAGATGTCGACGATCCACAGTAGCTGTGCGCTCGTGGGCTGAAGCGCCGCGCTCAGGCTCGGCACCGCCAGATGCAGCACCGTCAGGTCCATCGCGTACAACAGACACGCCAGTGCCAGCACGCTCAGGCCGACCCACTCACGACGTCCCGCGCGCCCGCTGTCTGTCGCCACCGTGTCCACGTTTCCTCCTCGAGTTCGACGCCACGGTCCAGACGTCGTGCGCGGTCCGAACTCATCGGCCGCCACCAGAGGGGCCGGCTGCGCTCACTTTCGCGGACGACCGATGAGTTCGACGCCCAGCTCCTGTCCGACCCTCAGGACGACGGATCGAAGGAGGTCGTGGTGAGGAAGCTCATCGTTGCCGAGCAGCTGTCGCTGGACGGGGTCATGCAGGCTCCCGGCGATCCCGACGAGGATCGCAGCGGCGGCTTCCAGCACGGCGGCTGGCACCTGCCGTACTTCGACGAGGTCGCCGCAGGCTTCGTCGGCGAAGCGATCGCCGAGACAGATGCGTTCCTGTTCGGACGCCGGACCTACGAGATCATGGCGCGCTACTGGCCGAACGCGTCCGAGGGGGACATGTTCGCGGACACCATGAACAGGCTCGCCAAGTACGTCGCATCGACGACCCTGGAGGAGCCGCTGTCGTGGAAGAACTCGACGCTACTGAAGGGCGAGGTGCGCGCGGCGGTCGCCGCCCTCAAGCGCGAGCAGGGAGGGAACATCGTGGTCCTGGGCAGCGCACAACTCGTTCGGACGCTGACCGAACATGGCCTGGTCGACGAGTACCAGCTCATGATCGACCCGCTCCTCCTGGGCAGCGGCAAGCGGCTGTTCGGGCAGTCGAGCCAGCCGATTCCCTTGCGGCTCGTCGACGCGAAGACGAGCAGTACCGGCGTTCTCATCGCGACCTACCAACCCGAGAGGCGATGAGCGGCTCGGGAACCCGGCGCTGTGTCTCGTCTCCTCGAGCGCGGCGAGCCCATCGGTGAGCTGGCCGGTCCCGAACATCCGCACGCCGCCATCGACGGCGTCCTGGTACGGCCGGCCGGGCCCGAGCGGCCGGGCGCGCACTCCTCGGGCGGGCGGGCGTAGCGGGCCAGCATGGTCGCAGAGAGGTTGACGCCGATGACGGTCCCGCGCTCAGCTACCTCGGCGGCGTACAGGCCCTTGACTGGCCGTGGGTCTGCGGGTTTCCCGAGCCCTGGCGACCATGGGCAATAGGGTCCGCCACAACCGGCGGGGATCCGCGGGATCAGTGCCCGTCGCTGACCCGTCGGTCACGGTCGCCGCGGCGTTGTCTCCACCGCACGAGGGCGGGCGGCGTCGAGGTCGCTCATCGCAGGCCCTTCACAGCGGACGGGGCGAGCTTTGGTCCTGGCTCCGTAGGTTCAGCAACCACGTCGCGCCGGCTCGCTGGCTCGCTGCGAAGGCGCCACGAGAACGACGGCCATCCGTTCCTGGCGATGTCCACCACGACCAGCCCCACGAATGCCACGCCGGCGCCGGCGCCGAACACGACATGGAACAAATGGTGGGCCACAGCCTGGTCGAGCTGCACCAGCAGCCGGTGTCCGGCCTCGCCCACGACCGCCAGTGCGACCAGCACCGCCGTCGGCTTGCGCACGGCCGCTCGCGCCGATCGCCGCTGGCCGGTGGGCATCAAGGCCGCCGTGGGCCCGCGGTCACCGCGCTGAGGCGGCCGCGGTGTGCGGGTACGAGCGCGTGGCGAAGCCCCCGTAGAGGGCGGCCGCCGCGGTGACGGCGTGCACCAACGTGTACACCAGCGGCGTGCCGGCACCTTCGCCCAGCCCGACCAGCTCCGCGTAGAAGTTGCTGGCGAACACGTTGAGCAGGGTGACCGCCACGAACACCACGCCCACGGCGCGCGCGACCGCCCGGGCCGCGGTGGGCCCGGCCGCGAAGGACCCGAGCACGGCGATGCCCACCGTCCAGTGGATGACGTTGTGCAGCGTGCCCCGGGCCAGCAGGACCGTGTCGCCCACCTGCAGCGGGTCGCTGGCGGGGAAGAACAGCTCCAGGAGCGCCACGCCAAGATAGGCGATGCCGAACACCAGCGCGTAAGTCTGGGCGATGCTGTACTTGCCGTAGGCGCCTTCGGCCATGTCGGACCCTCCTTCGCGTGCGGTCCGCCGCCTATTCGGAGCACGCCGCGCCGCGGATGGGCGCCGACCGCCTCCTCGTCGTCAACCACCAGGCGAGCGCCGACGTCGCGCTGGGTCAGCCGCCCACCCCGCTCGTCTGGGTGGCCCGCGGGCGAGGAGCACGAGTAACGAGTGCGGCCCGTCGGCGACACCGACTCTTGTAATTCTGCCCGGCATGGGCAGGGTCGATGGGCGAGGCGCGCGCGCTCGCGTTGTTCCGTTCCAGCTCGCGCCCGTTGCAGCTTTCATGCTGGTTGGCGTTCGGTGAGGCTGCGGGCGGGTGCCATGCCCCGTTGCGGTGATCGTCGGGCCAGGCGATTCGACGACAGACGATGACTAATCCTGGATCCACCGGTCGGCGAGCGGTGACGGTAAAGTTGGTTGCATAACAAATGCTTCTTTGAGCAGGGAGAATGGCCGTGTCTAGGACGCCGGGATCCCGAAGCCGGAGGGCATCTGTCCGGTGACAGCGTCGTGCAAACTCGCGCGGCCGTCTGTGGCGCCTCTGCCTGAAGGGGAAGCCGACGGTACGCGAACTGCTGGTCCTCCGGTTTTGCGCACAGCCGAGACAGCGACGAGGATGGGCGCGCTGAAGCCCAGCCGGCGGCCGAGGCCTTCTCGGCGGGGCGACGCCTCACCCGGCGCCGCGTCGACGCAAGACCGCTCCGGCGAGCGTGCAGAGGGCAGAGAACGGGGGACTCGATGACCGCTATCGACGACAAGCACGCGGCGTTAGGCGGCAACGCCGGCTTCCTGGGCAGCCCGGTGATCCCCGAGTCGCCCACCCCAGACGGGGTCGGGCGGTTCCGCCACTACCAGGGGGGCTCGATCTATTGGACGCCGGCGACCGGCGCCCACGAGGTCCACGGGGCCATCCGCGGCAAGTGGCAGCAGCTGGGTTGGGAGACCGGCCCGCTTGGCTACCCGATCACCGACGAGATGACCACACCCGACGGCGTCGGACGCTTCAACCACTTCCGCAAGGGTCTGGGACCGTTCGAGCAGGGCTCGATCTACTGGACGCCGGCGACCGGCGCCCACGAGGTCCACGGGGCCATCCGCGCGCTGTGGGCCCAGCTGGGCTGGGAGCTGAGCAGCTTCGGCTACCCGGTCACCGACGAGACCTTGACCGAACACGAACACGGGCGCTTCAACGATTTCCAGCACGGCTCCATCTACTGGGACGCGGGGCGGGGCGCCTACGAGCTCTTCCCTCCTTCCCCGCCGGTGACCCCCCAGCCCGCCGCCGGCGGCCAATGGCAGATCCCGGCTCACAGATCGGGCGTGGTGGGGGTCCACGCTGTGTTGCTGCACACCAACAAGGTGCTGTTTTTCACCTACCGGGAGCCGCCCGTGCCCGCGGAGGTGCCGCAACCCCAAGGCGAGTCGGCCGTGTTGGACCTGGCCACGAACACCATCGCCCGACCGCCGGGCCCGCCGGAGCCGCCGCCCGGGGACGCACCGAACCTGTTCTGCGGCGGCCACGCGTTTCTGTCCGACGGCAGGGTGCTGGTCGCCGGCGGGGAGCGCCAGCAGCCCGCCCTAAGAGGACTGCACACCTTCACCCCCAGCAGCACTGGGCCCGGGACCTGGCGCTCGGTCGGGAAGCTGGCCGCCGGGCCGGCCAAAGACCGCGGACGCTGGTATCCCACCTGTGTCACGCTGGCTGACGGGCGGGTCCTGATCATGGGCGGCGACCACTGGCCGGCGACGGCCGGCCCCACCAAGAACGCGACCTTTGAGGTTTATGACCCGGCCACGGGACTGCAGCCGGACCGACCGGCGCCCATCATCGCCGAAGCCCCGTCGACGTACCCGTTCGTGTTCGTGTTGCCCTCGGGCAAGGTGCTCGTGCACGCCGGTACCCGCACCGCCTTTCTGGATCCGTCTACGGGGACCTTCGACGCGACGAGGCTGGAGGCCGCGGGGCGGCCCAGGCGCGCCGGGCGCACCTACGACCTGCAGGGCACCAGCGTGCTGCTGCCGCTGCTGCCCACCACCACCCCGCCCTACCGCGCGCGCGTCATGGTGATCGGCGGCGGGGGGGTGCCCAAAGGCATCCGCACCGTGGCCACCGAGACCTGCGAGGTGCTCGACACCGGCGCCAGCCCGCTGGCGTGGCGTCTGGTGGCCTCCATGGTCCGCCCCCGGGTGATGCCCGACGCGGTGCTGTTGCCCGACGCCACGGTGCTGGTGATGAACGGCAGCAGCACCGGCTACGCCGACAACGGCGCCAACCCGGTGTTCGACACCGAGCTGTACGATCCCGCCGCCGACAGCTGGAGCATGCTGGCGTCCATGAAGGTGCCGCGGCTGTACCACGCCACCGCGCTGCTGCTGCCTGACGGCAGGGTGATGACCGCCGGCACCGACGCCACGTGGCAGCCCGACCCGCACCGCCACGGCGAGCTGCGCGTGGAACTGTTCAGCCCGCCCTACCTGTTTCGCGGACCCCGCCCGAGCATCACCAGCGCGCCCGCCGAGGTCGGCTACGGGGCCACCTTCCAGATCGGCACCCCCGACCCCGCGGCCGTGCAGTCGGTTGCGCTGCTGCGATGCGGTTCCTGCACGCACTCGTTCAACTCCGACCAGCGCTACGTGGGCTGCACCATCACCGCGCGCGCCGCCGCGAACGTCACCGTGCAGGCACCGCCCAACGGCAACGTGGCTCCCCCGGGCCACTACCTGTTGTTCGTGCTCAACGCCAACCGAGTCCCCTCGGTCGCCCGCTTCCTGCGGGTGCGGTGAGCCTCCCCTCAGCCCCGGCGCCTGCGCCGCACCGACGCCTGCCCTGAGGCGGTGGGACGACGCTGGGCGGCGCCGCCCAATTCGCCTGCGCCCCGAGTGGATCGAAACCAATGCCTTCCCGCGGACCAGCCCTGTTGTCGTTGCCGCGCCCTGGCACTGCTTGTGATCGCCTGTGGTGGATCGTCAGGATCGGAGGAAGACCGATGCCGGCGGGCACGTGTTGGCCAGGGCGTCAGAGTCGGACGGTAGCCCCGGTGGAAGGGGCGACGGAGGTCTCGGTCGAGGCGATCGACATCGAGTTCGAACCGGCCTCCCTCGACGTCGTCGCCGGTGAGTCGATCGACGTCACCGTCGTCAACGAGGCTGAGCGTGATGCCGGGAGAGGCTCACCGCGCCTGATCGTGCCGGTCAGCTCAGCGGCGATTCGTCGCCACCGGGCCACGATGCATGGCCCGGCCTGCTCGCCGCGGTCACACAGTTAGGCTAAGGGTCCAGCGACGCCACGCGGATTTGGTCTTGAAGCGTGCGGCGTCGCGCCGGACACTGCCTGGTTCGGTGCACGGCGGGAGGGACGCCGGTGCAGGTGCGGCTGCTCGGACCGCTGGAGCTCGTCACAGACGGGGCGGTTCGCGATGTGAAGGGCGCGAGCGAACGCGCCCTGCTGGCGTTGCTCGCGACGGCCCCGGGTCGCTCGTTCACCAAGGCGCGCCTCGTCGACGCCCTGTGGGGTGAGGCGCCGCCGGCGAATCCCGACAACGCCTTGCAGCTGCGTGTGTCGAGGTTGCGCAAGCAGCTCGGTGATGTTCTTGCTAGGGATGGGGGCGGCTATCGCCTCGACGTCGCCGACGACGATGTCGACGCGGTCGTGTTCGCGCGGCTGATCGCTCAGCGTCGCTTCGCCGAGGCGCTGGCGCTGTGGCGCGGCGCTCCCTTGGCTGAGTTCATGGACCAGCCGTGGGCTGCGGCCGAGGCTGCGCGTCTGGAGGAGCTGCACGCGACCGCGGTCGAGGAGCGCATCGATGAGCGCCTGCAGACTGGTGAGCACGTCGCGCTGGTCGCCGAGCTGGAGCGGTTGACAGCCAATGCCCCGCTGCGGGAGCGGCTGCGCGGCCAGCACATGCTCGCGCTGTATCGGTGCGGGCGGACGGCTGACGCGCTCGCCGTGTTCCAGGCGTTCCGCCGCTTGCTCAACGAGGAGTTGGGTGTCGAACCGTCGGCTGCGTTGCGGGAGATCGAGGCCGGAATTCTGCGCGAGGAGCCGTGGTTGGGCGGTCCGTCGGCGCGCACCAACCGGGGTCGCGGCAACGTCCCGACGCCGCTGCACTCGGTTATCGGTCGCGATGAGCACGTCCGGCGCGTTGCCGACTTGCTGGCATCGACGCGGATGGTGACGGTGACTGGTCCGGGCGGGGTCGGCAAGACGACGTTAGCCCTTGCCGTGGCGCGCAGGATCGCCGACCGGTACAGCGACGGCGCGTGGTTCGTGTCACTTGCGGCCGTCACGGATCCAGCCCGTATCGCCGACACGGTGGCGGACGCGCTGGGCGTCGCCGATCCCGACAGCGCGTCGGCGCGTCGCCTCGTGACCGCATGGCTCGCACCGCGCAACGTGCTGCTGGTCCTTGACAACTGCGAGCATCTCGCTGACGCCAGCGCAGTGTTCGTCGAGCATCTGCTGCGCTCGTGCGGCGACGGAGTTCGTGTTCTGGTCACCAGCCGCGAGGCCCTGGGTGTGCCGGGTGAGGTGCAGCTGCCGCTTCCGCCCCTAGACGAACCCGACGCCGTGCGCCTGTTCACCGAACGCGCGGCCAGCGTCAATCCCGACCTCGAGTTGCGCGAGGACGACCAGGACGTGCGACGCATCTGCGAAGCCGTCGATGGCATGCCCTTGGCGATCGAACTTGCTGCGGCTCGGGTCAAGACGCTCACGCCGGCACAGATCGCCGCCCGCCTCGACGACCGCTTCCGGTTGCTGACGGTCGCGCCTCGCACTGCGGAAGCGCGGCACCAGACCCTTCGGGCGACGGTCGACTGGAGCCACGACCTGCTCGGCGACGACGAGAAGACGCTGTTCCGGCGGCTGGCGGTGTTCCGCCGCGGATGGACGCTGGAGGCGGCCGAAGCGGTTTGCTCGGCGGACACGGATCCCGAGGATGTCCTGGACGTGCTGGGACATCTGGTCGACCGCTCGTTGATCGTTTCCGAACGGGGTCGGTTCCGCATGTTGGAGACGATGCGGGTGTACGCGGCCGAGCGGCTCGGCGAGTCCGGTGAATTCGACGAGGTGGTGCGCCGCCACGCGTACTTCTTCACCGCGTTCGCGGAGGAGGCCGAGCCGCACTTGCGCGGTCCCAGCCAGGCGCGTTGGCTGGGGCTGCTGCGCGCGGAAGATGCGAATCTCCGCTTGGCGCTGGAGTGGGCCGCCGAGCACCGCGACTCCGACCCTGACCTTGCGCTGCGGCTGGCGGGGGCGCTGGGCTGGTACTGGTACGTCGGTCGCCAGGTGGAAGGCACGGCGTATCTGCGCCACACCCTCGCCGTCGCGGCCAGGACGTCGCCTGGTCCTCGTGCGCGGGCGCTGCAGGCGCTATCGCTGGCGGTGCGCCCGGTTGGTTGCATCGTGCACCCCACGCGGGAAGGCGCGCTCGCGGCCGAGGAGAGCATGGCGCTGTTCCGTGACGTCGACGAGCCGGGCGGAGCTGCGCTGTCACAGCTGCTGCTGGCCGTCGAAGGGGTGGCGCAGCTCGACGCCGCGGCACATCTGCAGATGGTCGAGGACGCGCGGGCGTCGCTGCGCGCACGCGGTGACGCCTGGGCCATTGCCCTAGCCGACTTCGTGGAGATGGAGATCGGCCTGCACCACGGTCACGTCGATCGGGCGCTGGCGCTGGCACGGCAGGCGTCGTCAGCGTTCGACGCGCTCGACGACGACTGGGGCCGCTCCGCGGTTTTGTTGCACCTCGGGTACGGGCTGCGTGTGGCGGGACGGCTCGACGAGGCGGAGGAGGCGCTGCAACGCGCCGTCGTGCTGAGCCGCGAGGGCGGTCTGCCGAACAACCTGGCCCGGTCCCTTGCCGAGCTCGGTGAGGTGCAGGTCGCCAGAGGCGACGCGGAGGCCGCCGAGCCATGGTTTGCCGAATGCGCCCGGACCGCGCGCGATCTGGGCAACGACACGCTTCTGGCACTGGCGGAACTCGGCCGGGGCGCGGCCGCGAGGCTTGAGCAGGACCACGCCGCGGCCGAGCGCTCCTGCCGTGAGGCGCTCACGTTGGCGATCGGCAACGAGTTCGCCAAAGGCGTCGTGCGAGCGCGCGCCGGCTTGGCCGGCGTGCGCCTGGACCGCGGCGCCGCGGACGACGCCCGCGCCGAGCTCGACGCGGCGCTGCCGGTCGCGCGCCAGCTCGGCGATGTCGGCCTTGTCGCCGGTGTCTTGGAGCAGCAGGCGCGCCTGGCGGCCGCGGACGGGGAGGCTGAGCGGGCGCGCGCGCTCCTGCGCGAGGCCGACGACGTGCGCGCGGCGGGTGGGCGGCCGCGTGGTGTGCTCGAGTCACGCGACGCCGCGCTCGTCCTGACGACGGCTACTCCGTGACGCAGTAGCCGGCAGCAGCGATCGCGGCGCGCACGGCGTCCGCCGACACGTCGCCGTCCACGTGCACGGTCTTGGTCGCCAGGTCGACCTGCAGCACCATGACACCGGCGATGTCGGCGACGCGCGCGCTGATGCTGCGGACGTCGTGACGGCATTGCATGTGCGGCACGTTGACGACGACCATCACACCGTGTCCTGAGCCCGTGGCTGAGTGCGATCATGTCGAGGCGCGGGCCACGACGTCGGCCATCACCGTCACGGCCCGTTCGAAGTCGGCGACGGGGATGCGCTCGTCGTGGCCGTGAATCGTGGCGAGCAGCTGCGGCGTCAGGACCAGCGGGGTCCACCCGTAGCCGGATGCGCCGAGGGCTCGGAAGAACCGCAAGTCAGTGATGCCGGGCGACAGCGACAGCGTCGAGATGGCGCCTGGTACGATCTGTGGCGCCGCGGTGGTGAGGACCTCGTACAGCGAGCCCTTCCCGCTGACCGGACCGTGGCCCTTGCGGACGACGTTGTCCACGCTGGCTCCGTGCCGGTTTGCGCGGGCGTCCATCGATGACAGGAACGCGTCGACGTCGGTGTCTGGCAGCAGCCGCGCGTCGAAGGAGGCGCGTGCCTCGCCGGGCACGACGTTGCTCTTGTAGCCCGCGGCCATCACGGTCGGCGTTACCGAGTCCGACAGCAGCAACCCCAGCGCGCCGGCGCCGCGCAGCTTCGGCGCGACAGCACGCGAGACAACACCGCTCGCGGCTGAGGCCAGCGCCCGGAAGATGGTGGCAGTGGGCCCCGACGCGGCTTGCGACAGGTTCGCGAACTGCTCCCGCAGGACGGGGTGCACGCGAGGCTTCCCGAAGCCGGCGACCTCGGTCACGACCCTGGCCAGGTTCACCGACGCCTGATCCCGGGGTGGTAGGGCGCCATGGCCGGGCGTACCGATGGCGACCACGTCGAACCACACGGCTGTCTTC
>DASZOD010000046.1:0-6082 GCA_035550935.1 Egibacteraceae bacterium
GGGGTCGTCGAGGTGTTCGACAACGGTCACCCTGAGGCTGCCGTCCGAGCGCTGCTGCACCGCGAAGGCCCGGTCGCCGAGCCGGGGTATGGCGTCCCGGCTGATCAGGCCGGGCGCGGTCGCCAGCAGCGCCGCGGTCGCGACCAGGGCGCCGACCAGGGCCCAGCGCCGCGGCAGCCCGTGGCCGCGACCGGCGGCGGGCGCAGCAACCGGCGCCGCCTGCGTGCGTGCCTCCACCAGTCCACGCAACGCCGTCAGCAGCCGCGCCTCGAAGCCGGGCAGCTCGTAGCCGCGGGTCGGCGGGCTCATGTCGGGGCCTCCTCGCTCGCCATCGCTGGGGACAGCTTCGATCGGCCCGGCGGCGGTCGCCCCTCGGTGGCGAGCCGTCGGCGCAGCGTCCGGCGTGCCCTGGCCAGGCGCATGCGCGCGCTGGCGCCGCTGATCCCCACAGCGCGGGCGGCCTCGGCCGGGGTGCACCCTTCCAGGACGACCAGCTCGAGCAGTCGGCGCTGTCCGTCGGACAGCTGCGCCATCGCCGCGTACAGACGCCTGGCGGCCCGCTCGGCGTCGATCCGCTCCTCCAGCCTGGCGTAGTCGTCGGCGTCCAGCAGCCGCCGCCCGGCGATGCGCTCCCGAGTCCTCGACTCGCGGAGGTTGTCACGGTACAGGGCGGCGGCCTGGTTGGCTGCCACGCCGAGCACCCACGGCAGCGCCGGGCCGCGCCGCGGGTCGAAACGGTGACTGGACTCGATGAGCGCCAGGAACACGGCGGCGACGAGGTCGGCGGCCTCCTCGGGGCTGGCGGTGCGCCGGGCCGCGAAGCGCACGACCATGCCGACGTGGCGGCGGTAGAACAGCTCGAAGGCCTGGGGATCGCTGCCCAGTCGGGCCAGCAGCTGCTCGTCGGTCGCCATGGCTGCCCTCCGCTGCCCCGGTCGGTGCCCTGTCTTGGAGTTGTCGGCTGGACAGGGGGCGCAACGGGCACTCGAGTTGGCAGCTTCCCCAACCGTGTTCGACCGGCCGGTCACGGCACCGGCCCCAGACCGAGGTCCTCGGTCAGATAGCGCTGGACGGTGGGAGCCACGCAGGCGACGACGGTGTCGTGGTCGGCTGAGGCGAGGGGCTCCACCCGCAGGATGTACCTGACCACCGCCAGCCCGGCGACCTGCGAGCCGACGAGCGTGGCCCTGAGTTCGGCCTGCGGCAGGCCGAGCGTCCGGGCCAGCTGCCCGATCACCTCCCGCGAGATGAACTCGCGCAGCATCGCGGCGGCCCGCTCGTTGGCGCTGGCGGAGCGCAGCAGCGCGAGGAACGGGCTCAGCCCGTCGCCCCGGTCCCAGATCGCCAGGAACAGTCGCACGATGCGCTCCCCCAGCCTCTCGCGACCACCTTCGACGACGGTGGGGATAAGCTCGGAGGGGCTGAACGGCAGCTGCATCGCAGTGACGAACAGCTGCTCTTTCGACCCGAAGTAGTGGTACAGCAGCGCCGGGTCGACCCCCGCCCGCCCTGCGATCGATCGCATCGTCGACGCCTCGTAGCCGTCCTCGGCGAAGCTGCGGCGGGCGGCGTCGAGGATGGCCCCGCGGGTGCCGCTGTCGCCCGGTCGCCGTCCCGTGCGGGCCATCAGCGGTCGCTGGCGAGCAGCACGAACGCCTCCTCGAAGCTCGCGGGCACCTCGTCGATCTGCGCGGGGATGCCCGCCGACGCGAGCGCGGCGCGGACCGCATCGGCGCTCGCCTGCACGACCCGCAAGGAGCGGCCGACCAGGCCCAGGCGGAATCCGGCGCGGTCCAGCCCGTGAAAGGCGTCCTCCCAGCGATCGCTGCGCACGCGGACCACCCTGGCGGCGCCCACGATCTCCTGGACCGTCCCCTGCGCCACCACCCGGCCCGCGGCCAGCGCCACCAGGCGGTCGCACTGCTCGGCCTCGCTCATGTGGTGGGTGCTGACGAGCACGCCTGCTCCCGCGTCTGCCGCCCGCCGGATGCCGTCCCACAACTGCACCCGTCCGAGGGGACCGACTCCCGACGTGGGCTCGTCCAGGATCAGCAGCTCGGGCTGGTGGCCGGCAGCCAGGGCGAAGGCGACGCGCCGCTGCACGCCGAGGGGGAGGTCAGCCACGCGGCGGTCACGGAACGAGGCGAGGTCGCCGGCCAGACGCGGTGAGCGCGCGCGGTAGGCCGCCGCGACGAACGCGAGGTTCTCGGCGACCGTGAGGTCGGGGTGCAGGCCGAGGCCTTGGGGCACGTAGCCGATGCGGGCGCGGGTGGCGATCGACGGCGACGTGCCGAACAACGAGACCGCTCCGGCCGTCGGGCTGATGAGGCCCAGCAGGACGCGGATGAGCGTGGTCTTGCCGGCACCGTTGGCACCGACGAGGCCCACCACCTCGCCGGGGCCAACCGACAGGTGGGCCTCGCGCAGCGCGAGCACCTTGCCGAAGCGGCGCGTGACCCCTCGGGCGACGGCGAAGGCGCTCACGCCGCCTCCCGGCGCAGCGCGGCGACGATCAGGGCATCCTCCAGGTCCACCGACGCGACCCGGGCGCCGGGCAGCCGCCGCCCGTCGGGCGACCACGCCCGCCAGGTCCTGCCCCGCCTCCAGCACGCCACGCCATCGAGCCGCGCGTCGGCCTCGAACACGAGGCCGGGAACCGAGGCCAGCAGGTCGTCGGGGGATCCGTGCAGCAGCACCCGGCCGTCGTCGAGGGCAAGCACCGTGGAGGCGCGATCGGCTTCCTCCAGGTACGTCGACGACACGACGACCGCCGCGCCGCCGGCCGCGGCTGCAGCAACGAGGCGCCAGATCTCGATCCGGCTCACCGGGTCCAGGCCGGTGGTTGGCTCGTCCAGCAGCAGCAGCTCGGGGCGGTGCATCATCGCCATGGCGACGGCGAGCTTCTGTCGCATGCCACCGGACAGGTGTCCGGCGACCCGTTGCCGCGCCTGCGCCAGCCCCGTTGGGCCCAACAGCTGCGCCGCGCGCCTCTCCCGGTCGTCGACCCGGTAGGCCTGAGCGACGAACGCGAGGTTCTCCGCCACCGTGAGGTCGACGTACACCGCGGCGGCCCCTGACACGTACCCCACCCGCTCCCGCGGTGGTCGGCGCACCTGCCCCCGGTCAGGTTCCACCGCTCCGGCCAGGACACGCAGGAGGGTGGTCTTGCCCGCTGCGTCGGCTCCGACGACGGCCACGATCGAACCGGGCGCCACGTCGAGGTCCACACCGGCGAGTGCGGCGTCAGTGCCGTAGCGCACCACGAGGTGGGCGACGCCCCAGGTCATCGCACGGCCTCCAGCGCGCGGGTCCGGGGGCGCGTTCGCTGCGGCGTGCGGCGTCCAGCCGGAGCCAGGTCTCGGCGAAAGCGGACGACGGCGAGTCCGAAGACGGCCACGCCCAGCGCCGCCAGCATCGCCAGCGGCAGCCACAGGGCGTCGACGGGCGCGGCGCGCAGCATCACCCCGCGCGCGAGCTCGATGAAGTAGGTCAGGGGAAGCAGGTACGCGATCCAGCGCACCCCGGCAGCCATCGACTCGATGGGGAAGATCATCCCCGACAGCAGCACCTGCGGCAGCACCGCCATCAACGCGAGCTGGACGGCCTGGCCCTGGTTCTCGGAGACGCTGGAGATGAGGATCCCCATGCCGAGGGTGACGAACAGGAACAGGAGGGAACCCAGCACCAGGGTGCCGGCCGAGCCGCGGAAGGGCACGTCGAACAGCCACACGCTGATGCCGACGACCGCGGCGAGGTCGATCGAAGCGACCACGAAGTATGGGGCCACCTTGCCCACGAACACGTCCCGGGGGCGGAACGGCATCACGCCGAGCTGTTCGAGCGTTCCGGCCTGGCGCTCGCGCACGACGCCGAGGCTCGTGATCACCGTTCCGATGAACACGACGATCATGCCGGCGATGGCGGGCACCATGACGGCTGAGGTCTGAAGCTGGGGGTTGAACAGCACCTCCACCTGTGGTCGTGGGGCCGGCTGGGCCACCTGGGCCGAGCCGGCGAGGGCCCGCAGGGCGGCCTGGGCGCTGAACAGCTCCGCGCCGTCGACGAGCACGATGGGCGCCGGCCCGGCGACCAGCGCCACCGCGGCCTCACCCCGCTGCAGGGCGTCCTCGGCCTCGGCCCGACCTCCCGCGCGCGCGTCGACCACCGCGAATTCGTCCGGCGCCAGCTGCGCGATCTGCCCGGCATCTTCGCCGACGAGGACCGTGGGCACCTCGTCGACGTCGAACCGTGCGGCGTAGCCGAAGACCACGAGCAGGAGCATGGGCGCGACGATCATCAGTGCCAACGTCCGCCGGTCGCGTCGAAGCTGGCGGAACTCCTTGATCCCGATGGCCCACATCAGCGCTCACCGCCTATGTCAACGTGCGTTGAACTCTACGCTCGTTGACTTGTTTGTGTCAAGGTCCGACTCTCAGCCCCGGCGCAGGCTCGTTCGACGCCAGCCGACCATCCCGTTGCGCAGCCTCAGGCCGCTGGCGGGCAGACCGGTCAGGGGGCGCTGGCGGCCTCCTCGACCCGGATCTCGGCCAGGTTGGCCGTACCCATCGGGCTGTGGACCAGGCCGCTGACCCGGTCGCTGACCACCACTCGGTGCCGGAAGGTGACCAGCGGCGCGATCGCCTGGTCGCGGCCCAGCGCGAGGTCCTCCGCGCTCTGGTACAGCAGGGTGCGCCGTGCCTCGTCGAGCGTCGCCCGGGCCTGGTCGAGCAAGGCGTCGACCTCGGGCGCGGCGTAGTGGCCGGCGTTGGCCCACCCGTCGCTGTGGAACAGCGGGTACAGCGCGTCGTCGAGGATCGGGTGATCGGCGGTCCAACCGAAGCGGAACAGCCCGGCCTCGCGGTTCTCCAGCGCCGACAGGAAGCGGGGGAAGTCGACGGTGCGAAAGCTCACGTCGACGCCGACGTCGGCCAGGTCGCGGCGCACCTGCTCGGCGATGGCCTCGTGCCCGCCGCCGCTGTTGAACCACAGCGTCAGGGAGCGGATGCCCCGCTCGGCGAACAGCTGGCGGGCGATGTCGGGACTGTGGCTGCAGGCCTGGCAGGCCACGGCCCGCGCGCCGGGGATGGCCGGAGGCACCGCGCTGCGGGCCACTTCCAGGCTCGCCTCCAGGTTTTCGCGGGCGACCGCGGCACGGTCGACGGCCAGGCTCACGGCCCGGCGCACCTGGAGGTCGTCGAAGGGTGCCCGGGTGATGTTGAAGCCGAGGAAGTACAGCACCGGCGCGTCGCCCAGGAGCACACCGGGTCCGCGTGAGCCGTCGGGCGAGATGCCGTAGCGGTCGACCGCGTCTTCGAGCGCGCCGGACGGCACGGTGGTGACGTCGAGCCTGCCCTGCTGGAAGGCGACGTAGGCGGCGTCGGGATCCAGGATCTGGAACAGCACCTCGTCGACGGCCGCCGCGGGCCGGGCGCCGTTGCGCCAGCCGGCGAAGCGGGCCAGCCTGATGAACCGTCCGTGGGCCCAGGGTTCGGCGGCACGGAAGGGCCCGTTGCCGATCGGCTGGGCGCGGAAGGCAGCCGGCTGGGCGTTCCATGCTGCGCGCGGCAGCGGTCCCAGGCTGGGATGGGCGGCCACGGTGGGGAAGTCGGCGAAAGGATCGGTCAGCGCCACCCGCAGGGTGAGGTCGTCGACCGTCTCCACCCCGGCGAGTCGATCGGCCTGGCCGCTGCGGAGCGCCTCGTAGCCTGCGACGTGGCGTAGGTGGTAGCCGGACCCGCCGTCGCCGAGGCGGACCGCGGCCTCCCAGGCGAACTTGAAGTCGCCGGCGGTGACGGGGCTGCCGTCGTGGAAGGTCGCCCCGGGCCGCAGGCGGAACGTCCAGGTACTGGCGTCCGGATCCGCGCCCCAGTCCCCCGCCGCGGCCGGCTGCAGCCCGGAGACCGGGCTCCACGCGGTCAGTGAGTCGAACAGCGCGTCGACGACCGCGGTGCCGTGGGAGTCGGTGACCTCTGGCGGCACGATCGCGGCCGGTTCCTGGATGCCCCACCTGAAGGTCCCCCCGCCGCCCGAGCCGCCGGCGGGCGGTGCCAGCGGCCGGGTCGCCGGCGCCGGGGCCCGGGCC
>DASZOD010000047.1:0-3164 GCA_035550935.1 Egibacteraceae bacterium
GGACGGCGGGGACGGCACAGGACGCCGGGGACGGCCCGGCCGATCAGACGATCAGGCGACCGCTTCGAGCAGCTGGTCGGGGATGTCGAAGTTGGCGTAGACGTTCTGGACGTCGTCGCAGTCCTCGAGGGCTTCCACCAGGCGCAGGACGGCCTTGGCGGTGACTTCGTCGGCGACCGGCACGGCGACGCTGGGCAGCATCGTGGTCTCCCAGGAGACGACGGGCACGCCCCCCTCTTCCAGCGCCGAGCGCACCGCCGGCAGGTCGCCGGGCTGGCAGGTCACCGTGTAGGTGTCGCCCTCCAGCCGGACGTCGTCGATGCCGGCCTCCAGGCCGGCGAGCAGGATGTCGTCCTCGCTGGCCTGCGCCGCCGGCACCAGGATGACGCCGGTGCGGGCGAACAGGTAGTTGACCGCGCCGGGCTCGGCCAGCGACCCGCCGTTCTTGTTGAACGCCGCCCGCACGTCGTTGCCCGCCCGGTTGCGGTTGTCGGTGAGGCACTCGACGTACAGCGCCACGCCGCCGGTGGCGTAGCCCTCGTAGTAGACGGTCTCGTAGTGCACCCCGCCGCCCTCGCCGGAGGCCCGCTTGAGCGCCCGCTCGATGTTGTCCTTGGGCACCGAGTTGTCCCGGGCCTTCTGGATGGCGTCGGCCAGGGTGGGGTTGGCGTCGGGATTGGGCCCGCCGGTCTTCGCCGCCGCCTCGATCGCGCGGATCAGCCGCGCGAACAGCCTGCCGCGGCGGGCGTCCTGGGCTCCCTTCTTGTGCTTGATCGTCGACCACTTGCTGTGACCGGACACGGGGGCTCCTCAGACTTGAGCGCGGCGGCGCTGCACGATGTCGACGAACAGCCGGTGCAGGCGGTCGTCGTCGGCCAGCTCGGGATGGAACGCCGACGCCAGGACGTCGCCCTGGCGAGCGACCACCAGCTTGTCCCCCAGCGGGGTGGCGACCGAGGCCAGGGCCTGCACCCCCGCGCCGGCCTGCTCGATCCACGGCGCCCGGATGAACACCGCGTGCACGGGCCCGCCGGGGACGCCGGTCACCTCCAGGTCGGCCTCGAAGCTCTCCACCTGGCGGCCGAAGGCGTTGCGCCGCACGACGGTGTCCATGCACTCCAGCAGCGGCTGCGACGACGGCGTGCCGTCGTGCAGGAGCGCCTGCTGGCCCAGCAGGATGGCGCCCGCGCAGGTGCCGAACGCGGGCAGGCCCTGACCGATGCGCTTGCGCAGCGGCTCGAGCAGCCCGTACATCTCGGCCAGCTTGCCGATGGTGGTCGACTCCCCACCGGGGATCAGCACGCCGTCCAGCGCGTCAAGCTCGGCGGGACGACTGACCGCCACGGCGCGCGCGCCCGCCGCATGCAGCATGCGCAGGTGCTCGAGCACGTCACCCTGCACGGCGAGCACGCCCACCAGCGGCGCCGCGTCGTCGTCACGGTGCTCGACGTGGCGGCCGCGGCCACTGACCAGAGCCTCGCCCGGCACCCGCTCGGATGGTCGCCTGCTCACGCGACTAGCGTAGCCGGACCCGCGCAAGCGTAGCCGGACCGCCGGTCCCGCCCGCGGCGGGACGCTACCAGCCGCGGTCGGCCAGGCGCTGTGACGGGTCGAGGTCGTCGAGGTTGATGCCGACCATCGCCTCGCCGAGGTTGCGGCTGACCTTGGCCACGACGTCGGGGTCGTTGTGGTAGGTGGTGGCCTCGACGATCGCGCGGGCCCGCCGTGCCGGGTCGCCGGACTTGAAGATGCCCGACCCGACGAAGACGCCGTCCGCGCCGAGCTGCATCATCAGCGCCGCGTCGGCGGGGGTGGCCAGGCCCCCGGCGGTGAACAGCACGACCGGCAGCCGGCCGCTCTCGGCGACCTCGCGCACCAGCTCGACGGGGGCCTGCAGCTGCTTGGCCTCGGCGTACAGCTCCTCGGGCGACGTCGTCGCCAGCCGGCGGATGCCCGCGGTGATGGCCCGAATGTGGCGCACCGCCTCGACCACGTTGCCGGTGCCGGCCTCGCCCTTCGAGCGGATCATCGCCGCGCCCTCGGCGATGCGCCGCAGCGCCTCGCCCAGGTTGGTCGCGCCGCAGACGAACGGCACGGTGAAGGCGTGCTTGTCGATGTGGTGGGCCTCGTCGGCGGGGGTCAGCACCTCGGACTCGTCGACGTAGTCCACGCCGACCGCCTGCAGGACCTGGGCCTCGACGAAGTGGCCGATGCGGGCCTTGGCCATGACCGGGATGCTGACCGCCGCCATGATCGACTCGACGACGTCGGGGTCGGACATCCGCGCCACGCCCCCGGGGCTGCGGATGTCGGAGGGGACCCGCTCGAGCGCCATGACGGCCACCGCACCCGCCTCCTCGGCGACGCGAGCCTGCTCGGCGGTGACGACGTCCATGATCACGCCGCCCTTGAGCATGTCGGCCAGGCCGCGCTTGACACGGTCGCTGCCGCGCCTGGGGCCGCCGGCGGGCGCGGACCCCGATGGCGGTAGCGCCGGCCGCTGGTCATCGGTCCGGGACGTCGGATCGCTCATGCGCTCATCGCTTTCCGTGGGTCCGCATGGGACGCCATCAGCGTAGCGCGGAGGCCGGACGCGTCCGGGCCGCGGTTTTGGCTGTTTGCTCGCCTCTGCGGTGGCTCGCCGCCCCGGTCCGGGCGGTCGTGGACCGGCGGTGTGTGCAGCGGGCACCTACCGGCCTACGATCCGCCGTTGCTAGGGTGACCGCGAATGCGTGCAAGGGGGCGTTTCGGGGAGCTTGCGAGCGGCGGCGACGTGTATCGCCCGTGGCCATCAGCCCCGTGGCCACAGCCGGGCGAGCCGGGCTGGCGCCAGTCCCCTCGTCGGCGCCGTGCGGCGAGCCCGACCCGCACCGTCGGGTTGTACCTGGCGACGCTGGTGGCGCTGGCCACCGTGATCTTCGTGCTGCCCCGCGCGATGCCGGGCGACCCGCTCTCGGCGCTGGCCGACCCCTCAAGCGGCCTGTTCTTCACGGACGAGGATGCCCGCGCGCGGGTGCTCGCCTACTACGGGCTGGACCGCCCGCTGCCCGAGCAGTACGTCGGCTACCTGGCCGCACTGGCGCGTGGCGACCTGGGCTGGTCGATCTCCCGCAACGCGCCGGTCGCGTCGCTGATCGCCCGGCACCTGCCCGGGACGCTGCTGC
>DASZOD010000048.1:0-4292 GCA_035550935.1 Egibacteraceae bacterium
GGCGTCAGCCACTCGAAGTGGGCGGTGGGCGCGACCTTGCGCCAGCGGGCCGTCAGCGCCTGACCGTCGCGCAGCACCAGCGCGTCGCCCTCGCCGAGCACCTGGATGTTGACCGTGGGGGTGCCGCGGACGTCCTGGCCGCCGCCTGCGCTCACCGGCACCCGCGCCACCACGACGTTGTGCGCGGCGAGGCGCTGCCCGGACGCCGCGACGTGCGGGGCGCCGTCCTCGTCGCGCAGCCACGCCCCGCCGGCGGGGTCCCACGTCCAGGCTGCCGCGGCCTTCGGGGGGAACACCCGCTGGGCGGCCGCGGCCGGCCCGCCGCCGGCGGGCACCGCCGGGTCGAACGGCCAGGGTGGGGACGCCGGCGGAAGCCCCGCGCCGGCAGCCCACAGCCCGGGCGCCTCGGCCACGAGGTTGTGGGGGCCGCGCCGGTCGCGGACCCGGTGCAGCGCGCCGCCGCCGCTGGTCTCGTCGAGCACCCGCAGCCCGGCGGCCTGCATCGCCTCCCGGGTGGGCGGAGCGGCGCCGGCGACGGCGACGACCGGGGCGAACGGCGGCAGCAGCAGGGCGTCGACCTCCCGGCCCGAGCGGACCGGCCCGACCGTGCCGGGGTTCGTCGAGTGGTAGAGGGCGATGAAACGGGTGAAGCCGCCCTCGACCAGCTCTTCGATGACGATGTCGGCCAGCTCCCGCCCCAGCGGCGGGCGGGCGGCGAGGGCGTTGTCGACCTTGACCGCCAGCACCGGGCGGGTCAGCGCGGCGGGGTCGGTGAGCGGCGCGCCGGTCAACGCCGCGGTCGGCGGGGAGGCTTCCGGCGACGCGACGGGCGACGGGCTGGGGAACGGCGCGGCCGCCGGCTCGGTCTGTCCGCCGCAGGCGACGGCGAGCACGGCCAGCAGCGCGAGCGCCCAGAGGGTTCGACGCACGGGGCGGCGGCTCCTGCAGACGGTTCGGCGACCGGCGGCAGTGTACGACCGGCTGCCCCCACCGGGGCACCGGTCGGACGGTGTCGGGCGCATCGGGCGCCGGTGCCGGGCCTGGCGCGTAGGGTGGCGGGCAGGATGGCGACAGCACAGAGCCGCTGAGGAGGCCGCCGGGTGATCAAGCAGTGGCTGGCGACGAGTTGGACGCAGGCCGCCCTGGTCGCGGTGTCGTCGATCGCCATCCTCGTCTCGGTGATCGTCTACACCCGGCTCGCTGGGCTGCGCAGCTTCTCGAAGATGTCCAGCTTCGACTTCGCGATCACGGTGGCGTTCGGGACGATCATCGGCTCCGTCGCGCTGTCTCCCAGCGCGACGGTCGCCAACGGGGTGATCGCGCTGGGGATGCTGTACGGCCTGCAGGCGCTGATCGCCGCGGGGCGCCGACGCCACGCCCTGGGACGGCTGGTGGACAACCGCCCGCTGCTGCTGATGGTCGGCTCCGAGATGCTCGCCGACAACCTGCGCCGGGCGCGCGTCACCGAGGGCGACGTGCGCGGGAAGCTGCGCGAGGCCAACGTGTTGAACTACGACCAGGTCCGCGCCGTGGTGCTCGAGCAGACCGGCGACATCAGCGTCCTGCACGGCGACGGTCCCCTCGACCTGGACCTGTTCGACAACGTCAGGGGCCGCGAACGGCTGGAGGGGGCCGCCGGCGGGCGGGGATCTGGCTAGAAGCGCACCTGCACCGGGGTGCGGCTGTCGGGGTCGGCCTCGAAGTACTGGAAGCTCTGGAAGTCTCCGGCGCCCGCGACGACGTTCCAGGGGATGGACTGGCGCTTGGTGTCGTAGCGGTTGACCGAGTCGTTGTAGAACTGGCGGGCGAAGGCGATCTTGTCCTCGGTGTTCGTCAGCTCGTCCTGCAGCTGGTGGAAGTTCTGGTTCGCTTTCAGCTCCGGGTAGGCCTCGGCCACCGCCCGCAGGTTGAACAGTGCCTGGCTGAGCTCGCTTTCGGCTCGGGCCTGGTCGGCGACCGTGTCCGCCGCCATCGCCGCGTCGCGGGCCCGGGTGACCTGCTCGAAGGTCTGGCGCTCGTGCGCCGCGTAGCCCTTGACGGTCTCGACCAGGTTGGGGATGAGGTCGTAGCGGCGCTTGAGCTGGACGTCGATCTGCGACCAGGCGTTCTGCACGCGGTTGCGCAGCCTGACCAGCCCGTTGTAGCCGACCACCAGCCAGCCGCCGAGGACGACGACCACCACCAGGCCGATCACCAGTTCCACCGGGCACCTCCCGCGACAGGCCGCTGCTGGCCCGCAGTGTAGGGCAGCCCCACCGGGCACCACCGGGCGCTATCGGCGCCCGACGACGGTGTCGTATACCTGCTCGACGCGGCGGGCCACCCGCGGCCAGTCGTAGTCGGCCACGCTGCGCCGGCCTTCGGCGGCCATCGCCCGGCGCAGGCGCTCGTTGGTCAGCAGCGTGCCGGCCGCCTCCGCCAGGGCGAAGGCGTCGCCGGGGGGCACCAGCCGGCCTTGGCGGCCGTCCTTGGCCACCACCCGGAAGCCGGGGATGTCGCTGGCCACCACCGGCAGCCCCGCGGCCATGGCCTCCAGCAGCACGACGCCGAAGGACTCCCCGCCGGTGTTGGGGGCGACGAACACGTCGGCGCTGGCGTGGTAGCGCGGCTTCTCCGCCTCGGCGACGGCGCCCACGAACAGCACGTCGGGCCTCAGGGAGGGGGGCACCATCTCCTGGCAGCGGCGGCGCTCGGGGCCTTCGCCGACCACGCACAGGCGCACCCGGGGGTGGGCGCCGCGCAGCCGCAGGAACGCCCGCACGAGGACGTCGAGGCCCTTGCGGGGCTCCAGCCGCCCGACGAACAGCAGCAGCGGCCGCTGGGGGTCGGCCAGTTCGGGGATCGGCTCGGCCTGCTCGTAGGCGGCGACGTCGACGCCGTTGGGCACGACCCGGAAAGCTCCCAGCGGCAGGCCCAGGGCTGCGGCCGCGAACTGCTGCGCGGGCGTGGAGACCGCCACCCGGGCGTCCAGGCGCGCGGCGACCCGCCGGGGGGCGGGGGCGACCAGCCGGTACCGCCGGTCCGACGCCGACCAGGCGTGGAAGGTGCCGACCACCGGCCTGGGCGCCAGCGCCGCTGCCACGGCCGACACCGCCGGCGACAGCGGCTCGTGGACGTGCACGACGTCGGGCTCGAACGCCGCCAGCGCGCGCAGCGTCCGCCGCCCGGCAAGCGGCGACAGCGTCACCGGGGCGACCGAGCGGTTGTAGGGCACTCCCACGGGCCGGCCCACGACGGCGACGAGCCCGTCGACGCCGTCGCGCCCCGGCGGGGCCGACGACGGCGCGACGACCCGCACCGTGTGGTCGCGCGCCAGCTGGGCGGCGAGGCTGGCGACGTGCCCGCGCACCCCTCCGTGCCGGGCCCAGTCGTAGGGGCACACCAGGGCGACCTTCACGGCGGCGACCGCGGGTCGTCGTCGGCCGGCTGGGGCTGGCGGCCCGACTGGTCGGCGAGCCATACCGGTTGGAAGGCGTGCCACTGGGCCGGGTCCAGCATGACGAGCTGCTCGATCGCCCCGGCCGCCGCCGAGCAGCCCTCCTCCAGCGACAGGGCCTGGACGTCCAGCGGCGGCAGCACCTGCAGGTGCCAGCGGCGGCCCGGGCGCTGCAGCATCGTGGCCGGCACGATCGCCGCGCCGGTGCGCTTGCTGAGCAGGACCGCCCCGGCGGGCACCCGGGCCTGCTCGCCGAACAGCTCCACGACCGGGGCCCGGCCGGTCAGGTCGCGGTCCGCCAGCAGCCCCACGAGGTGGTTGTCGGTCAGCACCTGGCCCAGCCGCCCGACGAGGCCCTCGCCGCGGCGCAGCGGCACCACCTCCAGGCCGACGCGCTCGCGCAGCCGCACGAACTTCTCGAACACCCGCCGGGGGCGCACCACCTCGGCGACCACGGCCAGGTGGTAGCCGTGGGCCTCCCCCCACCGGGCGGCGATGTCCCAGGAGCCGTGGTGGGCCAGCAGCACGACCACGCCGCGCCCCTGCTCCAGGGCGGCATCCAGGTGGACCGTGCCGTCGGTGCTGGTGCGCCGGTGGAGCTCGGCGGGGTCCAGGTCGGCGGCGCGGAAGGCCTCCACCCAGTAGCGGGCGTAGGAGCGGAACGCGTCGGCGACGAGCTCGTCGAGGCTGCGCCCGCTGCCGCCGGAGGCCACGACCCGGCCCAGGTTGGACCGCAGCCGGCGCCGGGTTCGGGGGGCCAGGCGGCAGGCCAGGCGGCCGCAGGCGTCGGCCAGCGCGAAGGCCGCCGCCTCGGGCAGCCGGCGGGTCAGCTCCCAGGCCACATCCCACGCCAGCC
>DASZOD010000049.1:0-3457 GCA_035550935.1 Egibacteraceae bacterium
CTCCCCGGGAGGCAGCGGCTCGCCGAACACGAACGGCCGCACCGGTCCGCGCGCGGGGACGACCAGGTGCACGAACGACTCCACGCCAGCCATGACGCCGGGGTCGGCCTCCAGCGAGTCGACCGCCCCGCCGGGGATCGCCAGGGCCTTCGCCATCGTCTCCGGGGCCCCGAGCGCCACGATCCGGTATGGAGGCGCGATCGGTTCGCCGTCCACGGACAGGCGCCCGTCGCGGGTGGCGAATGCCGAGGAGACCACCAACCGGACGTCATTGACGGCGATCGCCTCGGCGCCGGCGTCGCGCAGCTCCTGGATGGCGTCCACGAGCAGCTCCTGGGTGACGTGGCCGGAGGGGTCGTCGACCGTTAGGACGATGCCCTGCCCCTCGGCCGCCACCGTGCCCGCGAGGATGCGCAGGTCGTCGACGCGGCGCTGGAGGCTGCGCAACGCGAGCTCCTCGCTCTCCGCGGAGGTCTCGAATGCGAGCAGCGTCAGCCGCAGCTCCGTGATCTCACTCTGCAGCCGGTCCGACTGCGAGCTGAGGTCAGACAGGATCCGGGCCAGGTCGTCCTCGCGCTCGGTCTCCAGGCGCTCGTCGAGCCGCTCGGTGGCCCGCACCTGCGCCACGAACAGGAAGCCGAGCAGGGCGCAGGCAAGCGCCACCGCCAGCTGCGGCCAGCGTCCCGGCCGGTCGGCCATGCCGGGCCCCGGTTGGGCGACGGTACCGGGTGCCTGCGGCTCGATGGTGTCGGTCATGAGCGGCTCGTGAACATGGCTGCTGGCATCGCCGGTGGCTCAGGCTCGGAACAGGTGGCGCCGGACGGCGGCGAGGTTCTGGAAGATCCGCACGCCGAGGACGATGACGACCGCGGTGGACAGCTCGCTGCCGACGCTGAGCTGGTCGCCCAGGTACACCAGGAACACCGCCAGGACCATATTCGACAGGAAGGACACGAAGAAGATGCGTTCGCTGAACGAGCCGTCCAACCGTGCCCGCATGCCGCCGAAGACCGCGTCGAGGGCGGCCATCACCGCGACCGGCAGGTAGGGCGCGAGCGCCGACGGGACCGTAGGCTGGACCACCAGGCCGAGCAGCGCTCCGACCAGCAACGCGACGAGGGGGATCATTGCCGCCTCCCTGCGGTGGCGCCGGCCGCCGTGGCTGTGCGCAGCCCGATGCTGCCGGCGAACGCCGGAACGGTCAGGTCATCGGCCTCCTGCACCGCGTAGCCGAGCCCGTAGACGTCCCGCCAGACGGCGAAGTCCTCACCGAGCTGGGAGCGCAGGAAGCCTTCCCGCAGACGACGGGGCTCGCCGATCGCCTCGATGACGTACGGCGAGGTGAGGACGCGGTAGTTGACGAGGACGGAGCCTCCGGCGCTGCGGATCGCTGTGGTGGCGATGAGGCGCTCGTCGTTGACCGCCACAGCCTCGGCACCGACCCCGAACAGCGTGTTGACCGCCAACTGCAGGTCGACGTCCTGGATGCGGCAGTCCTCGGACCGCCCGGTGGGGCAGTCGCCGGACGCGTCGCGCAAGGTCACCGTCACACCCGGCCCGCGCAACGCGGTCAGTCCCGCGGCAAGCTCCATCTGTGCGAGTTCGGGTTGCAGCGTGGGCACCCCCGCCGCCGCGGCCGACTCGGCCGCCATGACGCGGGTCCGTAGCCGCTCGAGCTCGTCGGCGAGAGCCTCCGCCCGCTCCTGGCGTTCGCGCACCAGGTCGACGAGCTCGGCCCTGCGGGCGTTCTCGGCGATCGCCGCGGCCCGGCTGGCGCTCAGAGCCGCGGCGAGCAGAAAGCCGACCGTGAGCGCGCCCAGAGCGGTCAGGACCCGTACGGCGGTGTCCGACCGAGGAGGCGTCGTGCGGGACGGCGGCCCGCCCTCGTAGTCATCGCCCCCATACAGCCCGAGCGCCCGGCTCGGGTCGGCCATGGTTAGCCAGCCTCCCGCGCAGGGGGACAGGATGAGACGATCACGGCCTTCTCCAGGACGCCCGGCAGCAGACCACGCCACGCGGGCGGGTCACCGTGAGGGTAGCACCCGTCCGCCGCCGAGGCGGCCCGACGCGCTCACGACCGACGGGCCATGCGAACAGCGGCGCGGGCCGCGCGCATGTAGCGCAGACCCGCCAGGTAGTAGGCGACGATCCCCAGACCGGTGGAGACCCAGGCCGCGAACGTCAGCACCGCCGCGCCGGGCCAGTCCATGCCCGCCAGGAGGAACCCGGGGACGCCCAGCAACAGCATGGCGGTGGCGAACTTGCCGGTCTTGCTCACGGCGACGGGGGGCACGCCCCGGAACCACACCGCGGCCACGGTCAGCAGCACGACGTCACGGCCGACCACCAGGGCCACCACCCACCAGGGGATCATGTCGCTGGCCAACAAGGCGAGGGCGGCGGTGGCCAGCAGCACCCGGTCGATGAGGGGGTCCATGACCTTGCCCAGCCTGGTGACCTGGTCGAAGCGCCGGGCGACGTAGCCGTCGACCCAGTCGGTGGCTGCGACGGCCACCAGGACGCCGAAGGCCTTGCCGAAGGCTTCCGCCGCCATGAGCGCCACGAACAGCGGCAAGCCCAGCAGGCGAGCGACCGTGATGCCGTTGGCCGCCGTCAGGACGCGCTCGTGCACCGCCTCGGAGTCGTCCCTGCGCGCTCCGGCGTCGAACAGGCGCACCGTCCCTCTCCTGGCTCTCGGCTGCGCAGCCTATCGCCGCCCGCTGGGCCGACGCCGCCAGCTGGCCCGACGCCGCCTGCTGGCCCGCCGCCGCCCGCTGGCCCGACGCCGTCCGCAGCGATACCCTCGCTGGCGCACGGGATGTGGCCCAGTTTGGTCCAGGGCGCCGGTCTGGGGGACCGGAGATCCCGGGTTCAAATCCCGGCATCCCGACCACAAAACCGCTGGTCACAGCGTTTTGAAACGGACGCTGACGGGTCATCGCCCGGAGCCTGGTCACAGAATGGTCACAGCGGTCCGCGAAACCACCGCTGCGCGCTCCCTGCCGTGGAGGCGGCGAGGACGCGGTGCGGCCCGACGCTGTGACGGTCGGTCGCTGCGGCTCATCCACGGGCAGCGGCTCAGCCATCGTCCGGCCCCGCCGCTGTGTCGTCGGTGGCATCCGGTTCGTCATCGTCGGGCTCCTTGTCGATGATGCCGGCCCCTTTGGTGGCGGCGTCTTCCTGCATGGCGGGGATAGCGTGGCTGTAGGTGTCCAACGTGATCGCGATGCTGGAGTGGCCCAGGCGCTCCTGGACGACCTTGGGGTGCACTCCGGCCTGCAGCAGGATCGTGGCGTGCGTGTGTCGCAGGCCCTGGACCTTGATCCACGGAAGGCCGGCGGCGCGGACGTGCTGCTTGAGAAGTTTCGTGACCCGGTCCGGGTGTAGAGCCTTGCCGTCGGCGCGGCAGAAGACCAGGGCCTCGTCGTGGTAGCCGGCGCCCAGGAGTTCTTTTTCC
>DASZOD010000050.1:0-2828 GCA_035550935.1 Egibacteraceae bacterium
GTCACTCCGGGCCTGGTTGCCGCCCACGCCTCGTGCAGTTGCAGCGAGTCGGCCGCTAGGAAGAAGTGCCCCGGCCGGGACAGGTCAGGCTGCACCAGCAGCTCGCCGATCGCCCAAGGCCAACTCGGTCGGAACCTTGGGCCTTGCGAGAGTTTGTCGATCCAGCGGCCCGTGGCCTTGCCGGGCCGTAGGGTGGTGAAGTGCCCGTTGGTGCCTACGCTCACAACTGCAGAACCTCCCGGTGTGTTTCGGGCCATGTCTACGGTCTGTAGGGTTCGCTGAGGGACTCGATGATGAAGTCCATGTGCTCGTCGACCAAGGCGACGGCGCGCTCGGCGTAGCCGGCCACCAGCCGCTGGTACTCTTCTGAGTCCTCATCCTGCGGCAACAGCAGCGGCTCCAGGGCGACCAGCGCCTCACCCGTGCCCCGCTCGATCTCAAACTTCACGGCGTCCTGGTCGATGGCGTCGGGAAACATCCGTACGCCGTACTCATACCAGAAACCCTTGGTCGCCGGCAAACAAGAAAAGTCCAAGATCAAGTCCTCGAACTGCTGCTCTACAGGGTCGTACATGAAACAGGCCTGGGCTTGGAACTTCCAAGGGCCCCGAGCCCTACGAACAGAAACCCCCGCCCCAATCTCGGGATATCGCTCGTTGACCTGCGCGACAACGCCTTCGAAGCAGCCGCGTAGCCGCCGTTCGACCGCATCCCAGTCCATTACGACCGCCTTGGGCAGGCACTGTTGGGCGCGACAATGGTGTCTGTAAGTTCCACGGTGAGACGGTGGGGCGGGTTGGTGGGTGGCTTGGTGATCACGCCTGGTCTGGTCGCCGCCCACTCTGCGTGCAGCTGCGGGGAGTCCGCCGCCACGAAAAAGTGCCCGGGCCGGGACAGGTCAGGCCGCACCAACAGCTCGCCGATCGCCCACAGGGCCACCCGGTTCAGGCCCTGGGCCTTGCCGGAGCCCGGGCTGCTGGTGCAGGCGGCCGCCAAGGTGTCCCACACCGACAGCCCGTTGTCGGGCCAGCCGTCGGTGTCCGTCCCGGGCCGTGGCGTGAAGTTGCCGTCGCTGTTCGATCCGGCTCGCCACAGCAGCCCGTCATCCTGGTCGTCGACCTGGGTCTGTACCACCGCCAGGAGCGCCACGAGGCACACGGTGCGGGTCAGCAGGTCCCAGCGGTGGGCGAAGACCTGGGGCGCCGTGCTGGTGGCCGCCGGCACCAGGCTGGTGGCGGCCGAGACGAAGGCGGTCACCAGCCCGTCGGCGGAGATCGCGGCCGACCCGCTGGCGCCGTCGGCCTGCCCGCGGACGTCGTCGAACGACAGCCGGAAGGTCCCACCGGTGGCAAGCTCGTACTCGTAGATGTCGCTGACCCCGTTCGTGTCGACCGAGAGCAGCGGAGAGTCGGACTGGAAGGCGACGTAGCGGCCGTCGGCCGACACCGACGGCCCGAAGCTGTGACCGTTGTTCGGCGCGTTCTCGCCCTCCGAGGCCCACAGAGTCGTGCTGGTCGCCCGGTCGCGCACGTAGACATCCGACGTCTCGTTGACGTCGATGGCGACCATTTGGGCGTCGGACTGGAACGCCACGTAGCGGCCGTCGGCCGACACCGACGGCCCGGCGCTTGATCCTTGAGCCTGCGAACCGGCGGCGTCCACGCTGACCCGGGAGGTCTCCCCGGTGTCACGGTCGTGGACGAACACGTCGCCGACCCCGTTCGTGTCGCCGGGCACCAGGTTGGCGGCCTGCGAGGAGAACCCCACGAAGCGGCCGTCGGCGGACAGCGCCGGCTCGCCGCTGGGCCCGTCAGCCTGCCCCCCGCCGCCGGCCACGCTGACCCGGCTGGTGACCCCGGTGTCACGGTCGTGGACGAACAGGTCGCCGACCCCGTTGGTGTCGCCGGGCAGGTTCGTGGCCATCGAGACGAAGGCGATATACCGCCCGTCCGAGGAGATCGCCGGCTGGGTGCTGTCGCCGTCGCTCTGCGCTCCCAACGGGCCCAGCGATATCCGGCTCGTGACCAGCGCGGCCTGGTCGCGCACGAACACGTCAGCGGCCCCGTTGCCGTCTCCGGGCACCAGGTTGGACGCCTCAGACGAGAACGTCACCAGCCGCCCGTCGGCCGACACCGCGGGGCTGTCGCTGGGCCCGTCGGCCGGCGGGACCGGCTCCGCGGGTGGCAAGGGCGGGTCTGCCGCGGCGTCCTCCAGCAGTCCGTCGCATACGGCCTGGGCGCCTCCCAGGGCCACGACCTCCTGTGGCCCAAGCCGGGCGATCTCACCCGCCACCGCCGCCGGCGGTGCCCCGCAGGAAGGCACGAGCAGGATCGGGCCGTCGGCCAGCGAGCCGCCCGCCACAGCGTCGGCGAACACGTCGGCCCGGGCCAGGTAGGCGCTTGCCACGCCGCCGCCGGGGAACCGGTTCTGCGAAATCGCCAGGGCCGTCTCGATGCGCGTCGCACCCGCCAGCCGCTGGGTGGCCCGACCCGCCGCGGCCTCGGCCAGGACCTCGTCGCTGACCGCCGCGTCACCGCCGAGGGCGATGACCCGCGCTGGCTCAAGCCGGGCGATCTCGGCCATGACCGTGCCCGGCACCGCGCCGGCGGTGGGCACCAGCAGGATGGGGCCCGCGGACAGCGAACCGGCCGCGACCGCGTCGGGAGAGTCCACCGCGCGGGCCAGGTAGACCTCTTCGGCGCCGGCTGGGAACTGCTCGCGGGAAATGGCCACCGCGGTGTCGAAGCGGGACGGACCCGCCAGCCGGTCCTGCGGGCGCCCGGCCGCCGCCGCGGCGAGCAGCTCGTCGCAGACCGCCGCGTCACCGC
>DASZOD010000051.1:0-8093 GCA_035550935.1 Egibacteraceae bacterium
GGCCAGGGGGAACACGTGGATGACGCCGGCGACGAGCCACTGGAACCGCTCGTCGCCGCCGAGGTCGGCTACCACCAGGTCGACCTCGCCGGCGACGAGCCACTGGAACCGCTCGTCGCCGGCGTCATCCACGTGTTCCACCTGGCCGGCCTGTCGAGCTCGCAGGCCGGCGAGGAGGAGATGCGCCGGGCGAACGTGGCCGGCACCGAGAACCTCCTTGCGGCGGCGCACGCCGAGGGCGTCCAGCGCGTCCTGCACATGTCCACGTCGTCGATCTACGGCAAGGACGTCCAGCTGCCCCAGCCGGTGCCCGAGGACGTCGAACCGCATCCCAGCGCCGGCTACGCCGAGACCAAGTGGCAGGGCGAGCAGGCCGCGTGGGGGTTCGCCGACAAGGGCCTGCCGGTCACCGTGGTGCGCCCGGTCACCGTCTACGGGCCGGGCAACATCAAGCTGCTGGGCAGCACGATCCTGGACGCCGCCATCGAGCGCTACGCGGGGCTGGAGGTCTTCGCGGTGCCCGCCGAGCCGGTCGAGCTGCGGATGGTCCATCTCGACGATGTCGTCAGCGCCTGCATCCACCTCGCCGAGCACGACCAGGCGGCCGGGCGGGCGTACAACATCGCCTCCGACGTCTACCCCGACAGCCACCAGGTGGGCGCGATCGTCGCGGAGCGGCTCGGGCTCGCCTTGGAGCCCACCGACGACCCCGACCGCGGTCTGAGCTACGAGCAGCGGTCGGAGGTCCGCGACCGCATGCTGGCGGCGGGCATGCGCGACGACATCTACCTCAAGGAGGAGCGCATCCGGTTCCTCAAGAAGGCCAACCCCAACAACCGGCTGAGCCTGCGCGAGCTGCGCAACAGCGGCTTCGAGCCGCAGGTGACCGACATCACCCAGAGCATCCCCGCGACCATCCGCTGGTACGAGGAGCAGCGCTGGATCCTGTAGCCATCACCGCGCGGTAGCCGCTGGCTCGACGGCGGGCGGCAGGCAGAGAGGGCGGCCCGATCACCCCCCTGGACCGGGCCGCCCACGGCCGAGGAGGCCGTCTGCGGTGCCCCAGGGCGGCCAGCTCGGCGGTGGAAGGACCGGCCGGCGGCGCAGCGCTCTGGGCGATTCCACCTTGACGGACCGCGCCGGGGCCGCCATCCCCAAAGTTGATGATTCCTGCTCTCATGAGGCAGCGGACCGGGCGGCACATCCGTCGACCCAGGCGCCGAGCTCACAGCACACCGCGTCCAGGCTGCGTTGCACCTCGTCGACCAGTCGGCAGGAGATCCCGCCCCTGCGCAGAGCGTCGATCCTGTGCTGCAGCTCGTCGACCTCGCGTCGCAGGTCGCTGGGCTGCCAGCCGTTGAGCGTCTCGTCGATGGTCAGGACCATTGGGCATCCCCCCTGGTGGGCGGCGACCGGGCCGGCTCGAGACCGACATGTCAGTTCAATGGTCGGCCGTCCGGGCAGACGGCTACATCGTCAATCTTGATGAATCCCCCAGCTGGCTACCTGACTACCTGGTCAGCTGGTCGAGTTCCCACTGCTGGTAGGAACTCAGCACCGCGTGGCCGCCCAGCAGGGTGACCCGCAGCAGCGGCCCGTCGCCGCGGGCACGCAGGTAGGAGGCTGCGTCCGGGTCGGCGAATACATCGATCCCCGGGACGATCATGAGCAGGCGGCGTTGGGCCGCGGCCAGCGGCCCGCCAGCCAGCGCGTCGGCGAAGACGTCGCCGCGGGCCACGACCAGGCCGGTGGGGTCAGGCAGCGGCAGCTGCAGGGCAGCCCACTCGTTCACCGCCCGGGCCGTGCCGTAACGGGTCGCGCCCGCCAGCCGGGTGACCAGCACGCCGAGGGCCTCCAACTCGTCCTCCACCTGGTCCCCCAGCACCGCGGTGCCGCCCACGAGGACCGCCTCGACGACGCCGGCCTCGGTGACGACCCGGCGAGCCGCCGGCGACAGCCGTGTCTTCGCCGACAGCAGGATCGGCACGCCCATCAGGCCCCCCGGCGCTGCCGCCGACAGCGCGTCGGGGAAGTTCGCGGCGGCCGCCACGAACACCCGCCGATGGCGGTCACCGAGCTCGTCGGCGACGGCGGCGGCCGTCGCGGTGCGGTCCTCTCCCGCCACGCGACGGACGTGGGGCACCAGGCCCCGCAGCTGCGCCTCGACCTCGGCGCCGATCGCCTGGCGACCTCCCAGCACGGTGACCGTCTCGGGCTCCAGGCGTACGAGCGCGTCGCGGGTCGGGTCGGGCAGCGCTTCCCGCCCGGTCAGCAGCAGCGGCCCGTCCACCGCCCTGGCAAGCGGCCCGCCGGCGAGGGCGTCGGGGAAGTCGGAGGCGCTGGCAAGCAGCGCCTCGCCGGCGCCTCCGGGGTGCGAGGCCAGGGCGATCGTCGCGGCGGTCGCTTCGCGGCTGGGTCCGGCCAGCCGCTCGGTGCCGGTGAACTCGTAGCCGTGGTACAGGAACAGCCCGTCGGCCACCGGCCGCAGGGCAGGGTCGCAGCAGGGTCGGTTGCGCAGCAGCCCGTCGACGACCATCTGGCTGGAACCGCCGCCGTCCAGCGACAGGGCGTCGACCGCGCCCAGCGACAGCAACAAGGCGGCCAACTCCCGCAGCGTCATGCCCGCCGAGTAGCCCGGCTGGCGACCGTCGACGGCCATGAGTAGGACCCGACCGTCGCCCAGCCGCGCGATCGCCGAGCGGGGGTGGCGCGCGTCGGAGTGGACGGCCGGCGAGAAGCCCTCGTCCTCCCAGTCGGCGGGGTTGGTCATCTGCCCGCCGCGAACGATGAGGGGGCCGGCGGCCAGACCCGCTCGCAGGGTGCTCCACGCGGCCGGGTCGTCGCGGGCCGGATGCAGCGAGGTGTGCACCTGCACGGCGTCGCCGACCGTCACCGAGGCCAGCCGCCCCGCAGCCGCGCCGTGGGCCACGACCATCGCGCCGCCGTTGGGCACCGGCTGGGTGACCGGCCCGTCGCTGACCGCGGTCACCACCCCGGCTCCGCCGCCGTCGGCGGGTACCCGGAGCCCTTCGACCGTCACCACGCGCAGCGGCGCGCCCGCCGACAGGGGCCGGATCTCCACCGGGACGCCGAAGGCGGGGGTGTACAGGTACAGGGGGCTGTCGCCGTCTGGCGTCGGGAACGTGCCGCAGCAGTAGCGGTTCACGGCGGTGACGGCCTCGCCGGGGACGCCCGCCACGAACAGCGACACGGTAGTGGCGAGCCGATCCATGACCAACGTGCGGTCTTCGCGCAGCGCGACCGTGCCGCGGGCGCCAGCGCCCTGGGTCTGGGCTTCTGACACCAGCTGCCCGCCGACCGCCAGGTAGCCGTTGGGGTCGCCGACAGGACTGGACAGCCAGAAGCCACCGTTGATCCCGGCCACCCCGCCCGCGGGCAAGGCCCGCCCGCCCATGGACGGCACGGTTTCCAGGCCCGGCACCGTGTCCTGCGCGAGCACCGGCCGCAGCTCGAGGCCGGGGTCGTCGCCGCGGTAGGAGAGCACGTTGACGACCGCGGGGGCACCGTCTCCCAACCTGACGGGCAGCTGGTGGAGGACCAGCCCCGGCCACACCGGGATCCCTCCGCTGTCCAGCGGTCCGGCCGCCACCGACCTCGAGGGCCCAAGCAGGGGGACGACAGCGACCGCCAGGACGGTTGCGGCGACGGTGATGCGCTGGCGCACGGTCTGTTCCTCGGTCGACTGGCACGGATGCCCTTCTTCGTCCACAGACGCCCGGCAGGTCGGGAATGCTGCGCCCGCTGGCGAAACAGCTGCCTGCCCGCGGCCGGGCCCGCTACCCTGCCCGCGTGGACGTGTTCGACGCCCTGGCCCGTGCCCGCGCGGCAGGCCAGGAGGTGGTGCTCGTCACCGTGCTGTCGGTCGAGGGTGACCTGCCCTCACATTCGGGCGCGAAGCTCGTGGTCGGAAGCGGGGGCGTGGTCGCCGGCACGCTGGGCTGTTCGGAGTTCGACAGTGCCGGCGCGCGTCTCGCCGCCGAGGCCCTGACCAGCAGCGCGACATTGCGCCGGAGGCAAGAGTTCCCCGGCCACGGCCGGCAACGGGCGCTGGAGCTGTTCGCCGAAGTGCAGCGGCCCGGACCGGCCGTCCTCGTGCTGGGCGCCACGGCCGTCGGCCGGGCGATCGCCAACCAGGCGCGGATGGTGGGGCGACGGGCCGTGCTCGTCGCCCCCGGAGGGGACGCCGCGGTCGGTCCGGGCATCGAAGTGAAGGCCGACGACCCCGCACGCTACCTGCTCGCCGCGCCTCCCGGTGTGACCGACGCGGTCGTCCTCAGCGACCACGACGCACCCTACGTCGACGAGGCGCTGCGCGTCGCCCTTGCCAGCAACGCCTTCTTCGTGGGGATGTTGGGCAGCCGCCGCCACGCCCCCCGGGCTGTGGAGCGGCTGCGCGACACCGGTGTTCCCGAACGCCACATCGAGCGCCTGCACAGCCCCTGCGGGCTGGACATCGGCGGCCGCACCCCGGAGGAGATCGCCCTGTCGATCGTCGCGGAGATCGTCGCGGTCGAGCGCGGCCGCGGCGGCGGGCCGATGCGGCCGCACCCGGCCGGGCAGCGGAGCTGACCCGACGTGGCGGGGCGTAGTCCCGACCACAGCGTCGACGCTGGCGGCGACCCGGAGGCCCTGGCGGCGAAGCGAGCGCTGCGCGAGGAGGTGTGGGACGCGCTGACCGACGCGGGCGCGGAGCGCTTTCCCGGCGCGCAGGGACGCATCCCGAACTTCGCCGGGGCCGAGGCGGCCGCCGAGCGCCTGCGCCGGACCGACGACTGGCGGGCGGCGACCGCGTTGAAGTCGAACCCCGACGCGCCGCAGTGGCCGGTGCGCCAGCGGGCGTTGGAGGACGGGATCGTCGTCTACATGGCGGTGCCGCGCCTTGCCGAGGCCGAGCCGTTCGTCGTACTGGATCCCGCCCGGCTGCAGGTCAGCCCCCGCAAGGCGTCCTCTATTAAAGGAGCCACCACCCATGGGCGTTCCGTGCCCGTCGACGCGCTCGATCCGGTCGACGTGGTCGTCGTCGGGTCCGTGGCCGTCGACCGGGCCGGCGCGCGGCTGGGCAAGGGAGGAGGGTTCGCCGACCTGGAGTTCGCCATCGCCAGCGCCGCGGGCCTCGTGGGCCCTGGCACGGCCGTGGTGACCACCGTGCATCCGCTGCAGCTGCTCGACCGCGGCCGCATCCCGATGACCGCTCACGACGTGCCGGTCGACCTCATGGTGACGCCCGACGAGGTCATCGTCTGCGACGGCGCTCACCGGCGGCCGGAGGGCATCCGGTGGCGGGAGTTGACCGACGACAAGATCGACAGCATCCCGCTGCTGCGGGCCCTGTGCGACCGGCGCTGAGCGCTGCCGGTGGGCGGACGGTTGGACCGGGGTGCGGGCGTGGAACCCTGACCGGGTGACCAGCGACGAGGCTGCCCGACGCCTGGCGGCAGAGCCGGCGTCGGCCGGGCTGTTCCTGGACTTCGACGGCACGCTCGCGCCCATCGTCGACGACCCGGCCGCGGCACGGATGCCTCCGGAACTCGAACCGGTGTTGGCCGACCTCGTGGACCGGCTCGGCTTGCTCGCGGTGGTCAGCGGCCGGCCCGCGAGCTTCCTCGCCGAGCAGGCAGCCGTCCCAGGCGCGCGCCTGCTGGGACTGTACGGGCTGCAGGAGTGGACCGACGGGGACGTGCGCGTCCGCCCGGAGGCCGCCCGCTGGCAGGACGCCGTCGACGCGGCGCGGCGGCGGATCACCGACGCCCTGGCGGACCGCGACGGCGTGACCGTCGAGGACAAGGGCCTGTCGGTGGCCGTCCACTGGCGCAACGCCGCCGACCGGGAGCGCGCTGAGCGCGACGTCGGGCGCCTGCTCGACGAGGTCGCCGCCGACACCGGCCTCGCCAGCGAACCGGGCAAGCTCGTCGCCGAGCTGCGGCCACCGGTCGACTGGGACAAGGGCGCGGCGGTGCGGGCCCTGGCCGACGAGCTGGGGTTGCGCACGGTCGCCTACGTCGGCGACGACCGGGGCGACCTGGCCGCCTTCGAGGCGGTCCGTGAGCTGGACGGGATCGCCGTCGCCGTCGACCACGGCCCCGAGACTCCCGCCGAACTCGCCGACGCCGCTGACGTGGTCCTCGGATCCGACGCCGTGGGCGACTGGCTGCGCGGGCTGCGCGACGCACTCGCCGACCGACAGCGGTAGGGAGAACCGACGTCGAGCGCTACGTCCCCCGGTCGCGGGCTTCGACCGCCTGTCGCAGGGCGTCGCGCTGGGCGGCGAACCACTCGTGGGGGGTGCCAAGGCGGGCCTGCTGCTGCAGCACCTGGGCGCGCGACGCGCGCTCCTCGTCGTCCATGGTCAGGGCCCGGTGCAGCGCCTCGGCCTGGGACTCGACGTCGTAGGGGTTGACCAGCAGGGCGCCCTCGGCCAGCAGGCTGGCCGCCCCGGCGTGGCGCGACAGCACCAGGACACCGTTGCGTTCGTTGAGCACCGAGCCCTCCTTGGCCACCAGGTTCATGCCGTCCACCGACGGGTTGGCGAACAGCACGTCGAAGCGCTGCAGCGCGGCGACGGCCCTGGGGTAGTCGTCGCCGACGAACAGGCTGAGCGTGTGGGCGCCGAAGCGCTCGCGGATGCGCTCGGCCTCGGCCCTGCAGGCGCCCAGGTACTCCCGGTACTGGGGGACACCCTGCCGCGACGGGTTGAGGTGGACGTAGTGCCACACCCGTTCCTGGTGGTCGGGATGGCGTTCGAGCAGCAGTCGGTAGGCCTGCAGGCCCCGCAGGATGTTCTTGCTGAGATCGGTGCGGTCGACCCGCACCAGGAGGCGGCGGCCATCCAACTCCCGGTCGTGCTCCTCGCCGGCCCGGCGTGTCGCCTCGTCGCCGGCGACCGCCTCCAGCGCCGTCTCGTCGATGCCCAGCGTGAAGTGGCGCACGGCCGTACGTCGCCCGTCCCACAGGACCGCCTCGCCGTCGATGGTGGCGCCCGCCAGGTCGCGGGCGCAACGGCGGAACGACTCCGACCACAGCGGCGACGAGAACCCGACGACGTCGGCCGACAGCAGCCCGTCCAGGATGTCGTGGACCATCCGGTCGGGCAGCCGCCTCAGGTAGCGGGGCCCGACCCACGGGGTGTGCAGGTAGTGCAGCAGCGGCGCGTCGGGCAGCGCCTTGCGCACCAGCCCGCCGGCCAGACACAGGTGGTAGTCCTGCAGGTAGATCTCGGGCTCTCCGTCGCTCTCGCGGGCGGCGTCGATGACGGCGCGGGCCACCCGGTCGTTGACCGGCGCATACGCGTCGCGGTACGCGGCCGGCCAGCCGATCCCCGACGGCTCGTAGGGTGCGGCCCACAGCTCGTGGAGGGTGAACCACAGCAGCCGGTTCGAGGCGGTGTTGTAGTAGTCCTCGAAGCGGTCGCCGACGTCGAGCAGGCGCAGCCGGAAGCGCGAGCCGTTCGCCTTGACCTCGAACGGCTCGCCGTCGTGGCGCACGGCCACCTCGCGGTCCTCCTCGGACATGGCGACCGACACCCACGTCCCGGGTTCGTCCTGGAGCGCACCGCCCAGGGCGGTCACCAACCCGCCGGCACCCCGTTCGGGCACGAGCTCCCCGTCGTCCGCGCGGCGCCAGCTGACAGGGCCGCGGTTGCTGGCAGCAATAAGACCGTGTTCCATGCTGTCGCCCACTGCGACCGGGGTCGCCGCATTCGGTCGCGTCTCCTCACGCATCCATTTCCCCCGTCGGTCCGGGCTTATCCGCCCAGCCGGCGTTCCACGGCCTGCATCACCGCTGGGTCGTCGGGCGGGGCGTCGAGCAGGTCGTCCAGCCCGACGGCGTGCGCGGCGATCTCCGGGTCGCCAGGGTCGGCGCCGAGGGCGGCCAGCAGCCCGGCGGGTCGCCAGCGCCGCAGCAGCCCGCACTGCACGAGCGCGCCCGGCCGCCGCCGACGCTGCGCCAGACCGACGAGCTTTCGGCCGGCGGCCAGCACCTCGCCCCGCCCCAGGGTGGCGTAGCACACCGCGGCCAACAGCCGCTGGCGGGCGTCGCCCCGCCGGCGCGCCGTGGACACCCCGGTGTGGACC
>DASZOD010000052.1:0-5126 GCA_035550935.1 Egibacteraceae bacterium
CCCGGGCCCGTAGGCTGACGTCGTGGCCCACCTGCTGCTGCTCGACGCCCCGAGCCTGACCTACCGCGCGTACTTCGCGCTGCCCACGTCGATCACCGCGCCCGACGGCCGACCGGTCAACGCCGTGCGCGGCTACCTGGACATGACCGCCCGGCTGGTGGTCGATCGCCGTCCCGACGATCTCGTGCACGCGTTCGACCATGACTGGCGGCCGGCGCCGCGGGTCCGGGCGTATCCGGGCTACAAGGCCCAGCGCCCAGCGGAACCTGAGGGCCTGGTGGGCCAGTTCAGCCTCCTGCGCGAGGTGCTCGACGCCGCCGGGCAGACCCGGGCGCACGCGGAGGGCTGGGAGGCCGAGGACGCGATCGGCACGCTGTGCGCGCAGGCCGCGACTGGCGACCGGCTGGACGTGGTCACCGGCGACCGCGACCTCATCCAGCTCGTGCGCGATCCCGGGGTCCGGGTGCTGTTCACGGTCAGAGGCGTGTCGCAGCTGGCCGTCTACGACGAGGCGGGAGTGCACGCCAAGTACGGCATCCCCCCCGGACGCTACGTCGATTTCGCCGTCCTGCGCGGCGACCCGTCCGACGGGCTGCCGGGCGTCAAGGGGGTGGGGGAGAAGACGGCTCGCGGGCTGGTGCGTGACTATCCGTCCCTGGAGGCGCTGCTGGACGGCGTCGAAGGCGTGCCTCCAAGGCTGGCCGAGCGGCTTCGCGCCGCCCGCGACTACCTGACCGCGATGCGCCAGGTCGTGCCGATTCGCTGCGACCTCCACGTGGAGCTGCAGCGCGCGGCGCGCGACGACGCCCGCCTCGACGACCTCGCCCGGCGCCACAACCTGGAAGGACCGATCCGCCGGCTGCGGGAGGCGCTGGATGGCTAGCACGCCCGCCGACGCGCCGGTGGCTCCGCCGCCGGCGAGGGCGCTGCGGTGACCATCGACGAGCTGGAGGCGGTCTGCACCCAGGCGGCTCATACCCTGGTGCAGCGCGAGCGGCGTCCTCTGCCCGCGGCGGTCGTGCTGCCGCTGCCGGAGACCACCCGTGTGACCACCCTGCCAGACTTCCCCGACGACGATCCGGCCCGCTTCGACCTGCTGGCGGCGTTCGCCGCCGACGTCATGCGACCAGCCAACGCCCCGTGCTACGGCTTCGTGGCCGAGGCGACGCTGGACGGCGAGGAGGGGGCCGTCGAGGTCGTCACGGTCGCCTTCGGCGCGCGCCGCCACCGGCCGCGGATCACCGCCGCCCCGATCGGCGACCGCGGACTGGGAGCGTTCCTCGACAGCGAGGAGCTGGACCCGACCGCGATGCCGTTCCTGGCGCCGCTCCAGCACGCCGTGGACGCCGCCGAGCCACCGGACGCGGCCGGTCCGATCGGCGTCGGCTGACGGCCGGCGGAGTCACCCCAGGGCCAGCAGCAGCGCCGTCCCGGCGGAGACCACCGCCACGCCGACGCGCGCGCAGGCGACGTCGATGTCGCGGCGCACCCGCTGGCGCTCGGGGGAATAGGCGCCGTGGGCGGGCGGCCTGGCGGAGCCCGACGGCCACAGCGCCGGGCCGGGGGACCGGGCTCGGTCGTAGGCGGCCCGGCGCGCCGGGTCGGACAGCACCTCCCAGGCCGCGTTGGCCCGGCGGGCCACCGCTGCGGCGGCCGGATCGCCTGGCCGGCGGTCGGGATGGTGCTCGCGCATGGCCTGCAGGTAGGCGGCCCGGATCGCGCGCGGGTCGGCCCATCGGTGCACGCCCAAGGCCTCGTAGTGGTCGCCCGGCATTGCCGGCCACTGTAGCCACCGCCGGCCGGCTGCCGGCGCGGTTGCTCCGGCTTGCCATCCAAGCACTTCTTTGCTTAGGCTTACCTAAGTAACCGGCGGAGGGAGGTCGTCGTGAGCAGTCGGATGGCGAGGCGGCTGGCTGCCGGGCTGCTGTGCCTGGCCCTGGCCGGGGGTTGCGGAGCCGATGACGGCACCGGGGTGCGCAATCTCGACGGCGACCGGGGCGGCACGGGCACGGGCACGGCGACGGGCACGGGGACGGGCACCGGCACGGGGACCGCAACCGGGGCGGGCGGCTGAGCGGCGCGGGGACCTGACGGTCATCCACGAGCGGCGCTGCGAGCGCCCAGCAGCGCGAGCACGACCGCGGCGGCCAGCCACAGCGCGTGCTGCACCCCCGTCCAGCGGGTCGGCAGCAGATAGTCGGGCAGCACCCGTGCCCACAGCCCGTACCACGGGTCGGCGACCTGCCAGATGTTGACCACCCAGGTGATCCGCCCGCGCAGGCCGTCGGCCACCAGCCAGCCGTAGCTCCACAGCCCGATGAGGCCGGTTACGGCGACCGCCGCGCGGGCCGCAGGAACCCGGCCGGCCCACCAGGCCACGGCGAGGACGGCGGCGGGCAGCACGACGACGACCTGGCGGCCGGGGAACCAGAACCCCTGCATGGTCAGCGCGACGAACGTCGCGGTCAGCCACCCGGCGGCCAGCGGCAGCCCCAGGACCGCCCAGCCGGGCGGCCGCCGGCGCGCCAGCGCCCCCACGGCCGGGATCGCCAGCAGCCAGGCGGGCTGCCAGGCCGCCAGCCCGAAGCGCCGGTCGACCACCAGGCCGACGAGGCGCTGCGCGCGCCCCGCGTAGTTGGGCTGCTCGCCGACGACGCTCAACTCCCCGCCGACGAAATGGTCGCCGGAGGCGTACGGCGTCCACCCCCCGTAGACGGCCTGGTGGGCGAGCAGGTAGCCAACTCCGGCCGACGCCCACAAGGCGGCCAGCGCCAGAGCACGGCCGCGCTGCGCACCGGCCCACAGGCGCCCCAGCGCCAGGACCGCCAAGGCCGCGGCGACGGGCACGAACTTCACCGCCAACCACGGCAGGGCGGCGACCGCCGCGCCCACCACCGCGGTCGCCGGCCACGACCGGCCCGCCGCCGGCTGCCGGCCGGCAGCGCCGGGTCCGGGTGGGGTCAGGGCGGCGATGGCGACCACGGTGAGCAGCGCCCCCGGCAGCTCCGGGTAGACCTGGCTGCCGTAGGCGGCCAGCGGCGACGTGGCGCTGAAGACCGCCACCACCAGCGTCGCCGGGCCGGTCGCCACGTCGAAGCGCCGCACCGCGGTCCACAGGGTCGCGGCCGCAACGGCGGCGGCGACCCCCGCCAGGGTCAGCTTCGCCGCGACCCACCCGCCCAGGGCCATGGGGACGGCCAGCAGCGCCGGCAGCAGCGGGTCGTGGGGACTGATCCGCCGTCCTCCCGGCAGGGGCCTGGTCTGCTCGGGCAGGCCCGAGGCATGGAAGGGGCGCCAGCGCTGGGCCGCCAGCTCGTCGGCGATGTCCAGGTCGCCGTCCTCGAACAGGCTGATGGCGCTGAGCAGGTACTGGGGCTCGTCGGCGGCGGTCTGCGCGTTGAAGGTGCCCGGCACGCCGACGCCGGCCCCTGCGGCCAGCGCCGCTGCGGCGGCGACCCCCACGAGCGCGGCCCGCAGCCGCCGGCGCTGGGGCGTCGCGATCACTCCAGGGCCTCGGCCTGGCGGATGACGAGCAGCCAGGTGAGCAAACCCGACAGCACCACCAACGCGAGGGCGGCGACGCTGGCGTCGGCGAGGAAGGCGTCCTCGGTGGCGCTCCAGACCTTCGTCGCCAGGGTCTGCAGGCCCGCGGGCGCCAGCAGGAGCGTGGCCGGCAGCTCCTTGGCCGCCGACAGCAGCACCAGTCCCCCGCCGGCCAGCAGGCCGGGCGCCATCAGCGGCAGCTCGACGGCCCACAGCCGTCGGAGCCGCCCGGCGCCGAGCGTCCGGGCCGCGTCGCCGACGCGGGGAGGCAGTGAGCCCACCGCGACCTGGGCGGCGCGCAGGGCCTGGGCGCCGAAGTGCACGACGTAGGCGGCCACCAGCAGAGAGCGGGTCTGGTACAGCAGGTCGCCGACGGTTCGGGGCGCCTGCAAGGTCCAGAACACCAGCGCCAGCGCGATCACGAGCCCGGGCAGGGCGAAGCCGCCCACGACGAGGGCGTTCGCGGCACCGCCGACGCGGCTGCGGCGGGCCGAGAGATAGGCCACCGGCAACACGGCGACCACCGCGCAGACCGCGGCCGCCACCGACAGGGTCGCGGTGTTGACGGCCGGTCCCACCAGGCTGCCGAGGTCGGTCACCAGCGCGCCGGCGCGGGCGGAGCCGCGCAGCAGCCCGCGCCCGGCCCAGAAGACCAGCACGCCGACCGGGGCGGCCAGGGCCAGTCCCACCCGGGCGGCGACGAACGCGACGGCCGGCGCCCGCCAGCGCCGCAGCGGCACCACCAGCCCGGGGCTTCCCAGGGGGGCCTGGGCGGGGCGCGGCCGGCGGGTGGCGGCCCGCTCGGCGGCCACGACCCCGACCGCCAGCATGCCGAGCAGCAGGCTCAGCGCCAGCGACAGCGAGGGGTCGTAGAGACGGGTGGCGTAGATGGTCCGCGTCAGGGTGTCGTAGCGCATGAGCTGCACCGCGCCGAAGTCGCTGACGCTGTAGAGGAACACCAGCATGGTGCCCGCCCGGATCGCGTCGCGGATCTGGGGCAGCACCACCGTGCGGAACGCCCGCGCCGGCCGGTGGCCGAGCAGGCGGGCGCTCTCCTCGAGCGACGGCGGCAGCTGGCGCAGCCGCGCGGCCACCGGCAGGTAGACGTAGGGGTAGCTGAACAGGGTCAGAACGACGAACGCGCCCCAGAACCCCCCGGCAGCGGGGAGCCGGCGGACGCCGAGCGCGTCCAACGGGCCGGCCAGCAACCCGCCCGGGGCGAACGCGGCGATGAGCGCGAACGCGCCGATGTAGGAGGGCACGACCAGCGGCAGCGGCAGGAGCACCCGCCACAGCCGGCCGCCCGGGACGTCGGTGCGGGTCGCCACCCACGCCAGCGCGGTGCCCAGCAGGGACGCCGCCGCGGCGGCCGCGGTGGCGACCAGCAGGCTGCGGGCCAGCGGGCCCAGGGTCCGGGTCGACCACCACAGGTCCAGCACCGTCCCCGCGTCCGCGGCGCTGCGGACCACCAGGTAGCCCAGTGGCGCGGCGAAGCCCACGCCCACCGCCACCCCGGCCGCCGTCAGCCAACCGGGCGGGCCGGCTTGACCGCGCCTCCGACCCCGCGCCGGGCCCGTCCCCAC
>DASZOD010000053.1:0-4983 GCA_035550935.1 Egibacteraceae bacterium
CCCGCGTCCCGGCCGGGCTGACCCCAAGGGATGCGCGATCGATCGGGCAGCGCATCTAGGGTGCGCGGCGTCGAACCGCTCCTGGCGGCGTCGACCCGTTGCTGCGTGGCCCGTCGACGGCCGGCTCGCCTGCCGCGTGACTGCTCGCACACCAGCCGGGGGAGTGGGGCGGCCGGGTCCCGGCAAAGAGCCATGCTCCGTCAAGTGGTCGACCCCGCGAGGACCAGCGGTGTGGTCGCCACTGCCGGCCGCTCCCGCTGGTACCAGGTCGAGGGAGGCGCGCACGAAACCACGCTCTCTGATCGAGAGGAGCAGGCCCCGCACGATGCGGGCGTACGCCACCCGGGGGATGCTGACCAAAGCGAGGAACAGATTTTTGAAGCCGGAGCCCCAGCATGCCGACGATGGCGAGATACAGCACCAGGCTGGGGAAGGCCAGCAGGACGTCGACCATCCTCGAGGTGGTGGAGTACGTCGGGGCCGAGCGGCTGGTGGTCCAGCGCAACGACGGCTACTGGGGCGACCCGGCCGAGCTGGGCCGGCCCGAAGAGCCGAAAAGTGTGCCACGCAGCCACCAGCGCCTAGCCAGGAAGCGCAGCGCAAGAAGCTGTCCGTCCCTGAAGCCTCACGTGCGCGGATGATGGGACACAAAGGAAGCCAATGGACGCCACCCTACGGTACGGCCTTGCCAGGGCCGTAGGTTCAGGTCACAGTCGGGACGTTCTCGCTGGATCCCTGGAAGGGTGAGATCACGTCTCAGCAAGAAGCAATCGTCGCAAGCGGTACAGCAGAGAGGGACGGGCACCTGGGGTCGGCCGGGTGGTTTGCGCTGCGGCGGATCCTTGAGTCCACCCCCGGTGCTTACTACGCTCGCAGCGAGGCTGTAGGTAGTCATAGGTTGAGGAGCCCCTGACATGAGCGACCGTCCCGCGCCGCCGCCTCAGCGGGTTCGGGCGCTGCTGGACTTCGAGCGCGACTGGGTCGCGCATGACGGGCACAAGGGCGTGGCGATCCGCCAACGGTTCGGGGTGACCCCGGCTCGCTACTACCAGTTGCTGGGCCAGGCCATCGACCTGCCCGCCGCGCTGGCCTACGACCCGCTGACCGTCAGGCGGCTGCGGCGGCGCCGCGACCAGCGGCGGCGCAGGAAGGTCGCCCAGGCACTCGGGGAGGGCCCCGGCGGCTAGCCATGGGCCGTCACGCCGATCCTGACGCACGGCACTTCTACGGCTCCCTGGTCGGTGCCGCCGTCCGCGGCCTGCTGGCGGTGGCCTTGGCGGTGGGCCTCTACCTCGTGCTGGCGAGCGTCCGTCCCGGCGGTGCCGGCGGTCCGGTCGTCGTCAGCGACGACGCGCCCGACACGCGCGCCCGGCCGTCCCCGACCGGCGAAGGCGAGCGTGGTCCGAGCCCCATCGCGCCGCCGGCCACCCACCCGAGCCCGGCGTCGACCACCTCGCCGCCCGCTCCACCGCCTCCGACGCCCAGTGCCCCGGAGAGCGCAGCTGCTCCTCCGGCGAGCGCCAGCCCTTCACCGGACGTGCTCGCCCAGGCGGCGCCGCCGTCGCAGACGACCGTGCAGGTGCTCGACGGCGTGGGCGACGGGGTGCGCGCCCGCAGAGCCGCGGCGGTCCTGCGCGAGCTGGGCTACGACGTCGTCGCCGTCAACGCCGCCGTGGAGTACTCGACCACCACGGTGTTGTACTCCCGCGGCCATGAGGCAGAGGCCCGGGCGCTGATGGCGCGCGACCGCCGTTTCGCCGCGCTACGGCGCAACCCCAACCTGTCCGAATCGGTGGACCTGCACGTGGTGGTGGGCCGCGACTGGCCGCGTTGACGGGGGACGACGGCCTCAGCCACCCGCCAGCAGCGTCGCCACCGCCTCGGCGAACCCATGGCCCATCGCCCCGGGCAGCCCGAACACCCGTCCACCCAGGGGGCCGTGGCCGTTGGCCACCTGCAGGTAGGTCGCCACCACCGCCGCCATGCGCAGGTCCTCCAGCGAGTCGCCACAGGCGGCCGCCTCCCGGGGCGACAGGTCCCGAGCCGACAGGTCGTCGGCTACCGCCCGCGCCTTGCTCACTCCCCGCGGCAGCAGGTGGTAGGCGCGCACCTGCCGTCCCGGCCAGCCTCCGGCCGCGCCGTTGTCGATCACGTAGGCCCAGCCGCAGCCTGCCTCGGTCAGCAGCGCGTTGGCGCGGTCGACGTCGACGAGCCCGTGGAGCAGGTGGCTGCCCTCCCGGCCGGCGTGCCACGGTCGGTAGGGGCGCAGGGCGCCTGCGAACGCCTCGAGCAGGACGTCGACCGCGCCCGACGCCTTGAGCGCGTCGTGGGGGGTGGCGGCCAGGTCGGGGGGGCACTGTCCCCACTCGTAGCGGGCCTCCCCGTCGCGGACGAGCACGCATCCCGCCTCGGCGATGCAGCTGCGCAAGCCCATCAGCCGTGCGTCGTTCTCCAACTGGTCGCGGCGTCGGCCGCTGACCGGCACCACGGTCAGGCCGGCCTCCGCTGCCGCCACGAGGGCTTGGGCGGCCCGGACCGAGGGACGGCCGTCCGGACCGCTCAACAGCGACCCGTCCGGGCCGAGCAGCGTGCCGTCGAGGTCGCTGTAGAGGATCCTCGCCCGCGGCAGCTCCCGCAGGTGCGCGCGCAACGCTGCGTCCGACCGGCCCGGCATCCCGCCCAGCCTAGAGGCCGCCCGCTGACCGGCGGGAAGCCGCTGCCCGCGCGGTCCAGGATGGGCGGGGCCGAGTTGCACCCGCTGATCGGCGCTGTCACTGTGGGACGCTACAACCGCACAGCCATCGAGATGAGGTCGAGGGATCCGGCCCGAGGACGCCTCCGCAACCCCACCTCCGGCCGTGCCGGTGGGTGAAGGTGCGACATCCGGCCCGTCACGGGGAAGATGGTGCCGTCCACACGCTGCGCCTCCCCGTCGGGAGGCGCGCTGTGCTGTGGCGGCAGTGAGGAGGGCGCGGTGAGCTACGTGCAGGGCCTGCGGTGCCGCGAGTGCGGCCGCCAGGTGGACATCGCCGCCGTGCACGTCTGTGAGTTCTGCTTCGGCCCTCTGGAGGTCGTCTACGCCTATGACGCGATGCGCGGCCGGGTCACCCGCGAGCGCATCGAGGCGGGGCCGCGCACCATCTGGCGTTACGCGCCCCTGCTGCCTGAGCTGCCGGGCACCGACCCGGCCGACCGGGTCGACCTCGGCGCGGGCTGCACGCCGCTGGTGCCGGCCCCCCGTCTGGGCGCGCTGCTGGGCCTGGAGGACCTGTGGGTCAAGAACGACACGGTCAACCCGTCGTTCTCGTTCAAGGACCGGGTCGTGTCGGTGGCGCTGACCGCGGCGCGCCGGCTGGGGTTCGACACCGCCGCCTGCGCCTCGACCGGCAACCTGGCGCACTCCGTCGCCGCCCACGCCGCACGCGCTGGCCTGCGCTCCTACGTGTTCGTTCCGGCCGACCTGGAGCAGGCCAAGATCGTGGGCACTGCGGTGTACGGCCCCACGCTCGTGGCGGTCAAAGGCACCTACGATGACGTCAACCGTCTGTGCGCCGAGCTGACCGGCGAGTACGACTGGGCGTTCGTCAACGTCAACGTCCGGCCGTACTACGCCGAGGGCTCCAAGACCCTGGGCTTCGAGATCGCCGAGCAGCTGGGCTGGCGCCTTCCCGACCACGTCGTTGCCCCCATGGCGTCTGGCTCGATGCTCGTCAAGATCGACAAGGCCTTCGGCGAGCTCGTCAAGCTGGAGCTCGTCGCGGACACGCCGTGCCGGGTGTCGGGGGCCCAGGCCACCGGGTGCGCCCCGATCGTGACGGCGTTCAAGGACGGAACCGGGTTCGTGCGGCCGGTCCGGCCCGACACCGTGGCGAAGTCCCTGGCGATCGGCAACCCCGCCGACGGCTACTACGCCATCGAGGCGGTGCGGCGCACCGGCGGGTGGATGGAGGACGTCTCCGACGTCGACATCGTCGAGGGCATCGAGCTGCTGGCCCGCGCCGAGGGCATCTTCGCCGAGACCGCCGGAGGGGTGACGGTCGCGGTGCTGCGCAAGCTGGTCGCCCAGGGCCGCATCGCCCCGTCCGAGCGCACCGTCGCCGTCGTGTCCGGCCTGGGGCTGAAGACGTTGCCGGTGCTGACCGACCGCCTGGGCCCCAGTCTCACGATCAACGCCGGACTCGCCGACTTCCGAGCCGCTTTGGAGCTGAAGGAGCAGGAGCAGTGACCGCCACCGTGCGCATCCCCACGCCGCTGCGCAACCTGACCGGGGGCAACGGTGCCGTCGAGGTCGAGGGCGGAACCGTCGGCGAGGTCGTCAAGAACCTCGACACGGCCCACCCGGGCCTCGGCCAGCGCCTGCTCGACGACGACGGCCAGCTGCGCCGCTTCGTCAACGTCTTCGTCGACGACGAGGACGTGCGCTTCCAGCAGGGTCTGGACACGCCGGTCCGCGACGGTGCGACGGTGTCGATCATCCCGGCAGTCGCCGGCGGCTAGCGCGCGGACGGGCTGCCGCGGGCGGGCGTCGCGTCCACACCGCCGTCGGGCGTGGGGCACAATCGCAGGCATGGACAGCCTCCACGCCGCGCCAGGAGGTGGGCAGCGATGAGCGTGCGGCGCTGGCACCTGACCTTTCCCGAGCATCTCGTGCAACAGCCGATCGTGTACCGGCTCGTGGCCGACCACGGGCTGGTGATCAACATCCGTCGGGCCGACGTCGACGACGAGTACGGGTGGATGCTGCTGGAGTGCACCGGCGACCTCCAGGCGCTGCAGGGCGCCCGTGATTGGCTGGAGGAACTCGGGGTTGCCGTCAGCGACCCCCAGGGCGACGTCGTGGCCGGGTGACCGCCTGCGATGTTCGCCGCCGGATGCATGACCACGGCCGCGCCTGGATACCGTCTAGAGCGTAGGCGCAAGGCGCTTCTCCGGACGCAGCAGGCTGCCTGACCGCCCCCCTGGTCAGGTTCCGCGGCCCCCGTG
>DASZOD010000054.1:0-13727 GCA_035550935.1 Egibacteraceae bacterium
CAGGATCATGTCCGACTCCTGGATCTCCTGGAATCCCCGGATGGACGACCCGTCGAAGCCCAGCCCCTCCTCGAAGACCTCCTCGGCGATCTCGTGGGCCGGCACGGTGAAGTGCTGCATCAGCCCCGGGAGGTCGCAGAAACGCAGGTCGACGAAGCGGATGTCCTGCTTGGAGATCAGCGACAGCACGTCGTCTGGTGAGCTCCCCAACGTTGCTCCTTTCGGCGTGTCGTAGCGAACAGGTCGCCATGCTGACGGTTAAGGTCCCCGCCCGCCAGCGGCGCGCTGCTCCGGCGGACGACCGGCAGTCGGGAGGCTCGCCCCCCGAACGGTCCGAACCGCGCGGCGGTCCGGCAAGACCGCTGTTGGGGCCGGGGGGCGAACCACCCGACCGCCGGATCACGCAACCGCGGCGAGCGTAGGCACGGGCGGTGTCCTGCCCGTTTCCCGGTCATTACCGGGTGGTTACGGGTGGGCGGCCCGCGGCCGGCCGCCCGTCCAGGGCCGCGCCCGTCACGACGCCTGACCGCTCGTCCAGGGCCGCGCCCGTCACGACGCCTGACCGCTTCCCTCCGGCCGGGCCCGGGCCCTCCTGCCGTCGCCGCTGTCGGCGTCTGCGCGCTCGTCGTGGCGCAGCCAGACCGTGCGCTGGGGCAGCGGGATCTCGATGCCCGCCTGGTCGAAGGCCGCCTTGATGCGCGCCCGCAGCTCGCGGTTGACGGCGAACTGCCGCAGGGGCTGGGTCTGGATGACCATCCGGATGGTGATCTGGTCGGCGTCGAAGCGCTCGACGCCCCAGACCTCGGGCTGCTCGAGGATCTGGGGACCCCATTCGGGGTCCTCGCGCAGATCGTTGGCCACCCGCTCCAGCACCGACACCGCGGTGGGGATGTCGGTGTCGTAAGCCACGCCGACATCGAGCAGGGCCCGGGACCACTGCTGGCTCTTGTTGCCGACCCGGCGGATCTCGCCGTTGGGCACGTGCCAGACCGTGCCGTCGACGTCGCGCAGCCGCGTCGAGCGCAGGGAGATGCCCTCGACGGTTCCCGACGCCTCACCGACGTCGACGATGTCGCCGATGCCGTACTGGTCCTCGACCAGCATGAAGATGCCCGACAGGAAGTCCTTGACGAGGTTCTGCGCCCCGAAACCGAGCGCGATGCCGGCGATGCCGGCCCCGGCTATGAGCGGACCCAGCTGCACGTTGACCGCGCCCAGCATCATGAACAGCGCCAGGATCCAGATCGTGAAGGTCGCGACGCTGCGCAGCACGCCGCCGATCGTCTCGGTGCGCATCTCCGCGCGCGCCATGTCCAGCGGCCCGGTGTCGGCCAGCAGGCCCTTCTGTCGCAGCGCCCCGAGCCTGGCGATGCCCTTGTGGGTCATGCCGCGAACGGAGCGCTTGATGAAGCGGCGGACCAGCCGGTTGGCGACGTAGGCCAGCACGGCGATGAGGACGATCTCGACGACGGGCGGGACCACAGCGCCGGCCAGGCGCGCCAGCAGGCTGCTGTCGGTCAGGCGCAGCACGGTCGCGCAAACCGGGTTGGTGCCTTCTCCGGCTCTGCAGACCTCGGTCAGCCGTGCGTCGTCGACCTGGGCGGCCAGGGTCATGGCCGTGGCGGACAACCAGGGCATGGAAACAAGCCTCCTGTCGGTGCGGTCAGGCGTCGGCGCGCAGCGGCCGCTGCCACACCCCGGCGCTCTGCGCCTGGCGGCCCGCCCGGTACGACGAGCGCACCAGGGGGCCGGCCTCGACGTGGTCGAAGCCGAGCTCATGACCGATCCGCGCGTAGCGCTCGAACTCGCCCGGCTCGACGAAGCGCTGCAGGGCCAGATGCCGGTGCGTGGGCTGCAGGTACTGGCCGATGGTGAGGATCTGGCAGCCGACACGGCGCAGGTCGCGCATGGCCTCCACGACCTCGTCCTCGGTCTCGCCCATCCCCACGATGAGGTTGGACTTGGTGGCCGCGTCGGACCAGGCCCTGGCCCGGGCCAGCAGCTCCAGGCTGCCGTCGTAGCTGAACGCCGGGCGGACGTGGCGGAACAACCGGCGGGTCGTCTCCAGGTTGTGCGCCAGGACCTCGGGCCGGGCCTCCAGGACGGTGCGCAGCGCGGGTTGGCTGCCGCGGAAGTCGGGGATCAGCAGTTCCACCCCGCAGGCAGGCACCCGTGCCTTGATCTGACGGCAGGTCTCGGCGAACAGCCAGGCTCCCCCGTCGGGCAGGTCGTCGCGGGCCACGCCGGTGACGACCGCGAAGTGCAGGCCCATCGTGGCGACGGCGTCGGCGACCCGTCGCGGTTCGTCGGTGTCATAGCTCGTCGGCTTGCCGGTGGCGATGTCGCAGAAGCCGCAGCGGCGGGTGCAGCGCTCCCCGCCGATGAGGAAGGTGGCCTCACGCTCCTCCCAGCACTGGTGGATGTTGGGACACGCCGCTTCTTCGCACACCGTGTGCAGCTCCAGCCCGCGCATGGTGCGCTTGAGCTCACGGTAGGTCGGGCCGGCCAGGGGCACGGGCTGCTTGAGCCACTCGGGCTTGCGCTGCGCCACCTGGGGGACACCCACGAGCGTGAGACGCGTGGCGCCTTGCGGGACGACCGCGGTCGCGTGCGGAGGCGGATCCAACATGGTGTCAACCGCCAGTGTAGTGGGCCCGGTCAGGACGCCAGCGCGGCCGGGCCCAGGTCGGCGGCCGGCACCCAGCGGACCCGCCGTCCCAGGGTCGCACCGAGGTGGCCGACCAGCCGCCGGCGGACCTCGGCGACCGTGGTCTGCACCCCCAGCGAGGCCAGCGAGCACACCCCGGTGTCGGCCAGCCCGCAGGGGATCAGGCCGGCGAAGTCGTCCAGGTCGGTGCTGACGTTGAACGCCAGGCCGTGGGTGGTGACCCGCCCGTCGACGCGGATGCCGACCGCGGCGAGCTTGTCGCGGCCCACCCACACCCCCGGACGCCGCCGGTCGGCGCGGGCGGCTACCCCGAACGACGCGGCGGTGCGCACGCAGGCCTCCTCCAGCGCCTCGACGTGGGCGCGCACCGCCTTGGCGTGGGTCAGACGCACGATCGGGTAGGCCACGAGCTGGCCCGGACCGTGGTAGGTGACGTCGCCGCCGCGGTCGGTGCGCACCACCCGGATGGCCTTCGTGCCCAGGACGTGCGTGGCGACGTCGGCGCGCGGCCCGGCGGTGTAGACCCGGTCGTGCTCGAGCGCGAGCACGACATCGTCGATCCCACCGGCGTTGCGGGCGGCGGCCAGACGGCGCTGCCAGCTTGCCGCCTCCTCGTAGCGCACGGTGCCGGCGTGGACAGCCAGCAGCAGCGGGCGAACGCCGGCCACCTCAGCCGTAGCCGAGCTCGGCCGCCCAGTCGTGGCCCTCGAGGAGCTGCTTGACCGTGCCGACGTAGCGGGCCGCGTCGGCGCCGTCGATGAGCTGGTGGTCATAGGTCAGGCACAGGTAGGCCATGTCGCGGATCGCGATCGACGGCGCGCCCTCGTCCTCGACGATCACCGGGCGTCTGGTGATGACGCCGGTGCCGAGGATGGCCACCTCGGGGTGGTTGAGGATGGGCGTGTCGGTGAGCACGCCACGGCTGCCGATGTTGGTCACCGTGAAGGTCCCGCCCTGGATGTCGTCCATCTCGAGCTGGCCCTTGCCCCGGGCCTTGTCGGCGGCCTGCCTGATCGCCCGGGCCAGCCCCGGCAGGGACAGGTCGTCGGCGTTCTTGATGTTGGGCACGATCAGGCCCCGATCGGTGTCGACCGCGATGCCCAGGTTCACGTACTCATAGTAGGTGACCGTGCCGGCGTCCCAGTCGGGGCGGGCGTTGATGACCGGGTGGTTGCGCATGGCCAGCACCGCCGCCCGGCACATGAACACGAACGGCGACAGCGACACGCCCTCGCGCTGGCGGAACTCCTCCTTGAAGCGGTCCCGCAGGCGCATGACCCGGGTGACGTCCGCCTCCTGGACCGTGGTCAGCTGGGCGCTGGACTGCATGGACTCGATCATGCGCGCGGCGATCCGCTTGCGGATGCGCGACAGGTCCTCGACCCGCACCCGGTCTCCGCGCGCGGGGGCCTCAGGCGCCTCGGCCCGAGCCGGCTCGGCGGTCGGCTGCTCGGCCCTTGCCGGCCGCTCGGCTTCCGCCGGCCGCCCGGTCTGCGCCTGGCGGGCGATGGCCTCCTCGACGTCCGCTCGGGTGATGCGCCCGCCCTTGCCGCTGCCTGAGATCTGGGAGACGTCCAGCTCGTGCCGGTTGACCAAGCGACGCACGATCGGTGACATCAACCGGTCCTCGGCCTGGCCGTCGCCTTCGGCCGCCCGGGCAGGCTCGGTCGCCCGGGCAGGCTCGGGCTCACGCTCCGCTCTCGGGCGCTCCCGCGTCGAAGCGGCAGGCGCCTGCTCGGGTTCGTCCTCGGCCGGGGGCTGCTGGGCCACGGCCTCCTGGGCGGGTTTCGCTGCTTCCCCGGACGGCTCGGGTTCGGCCTCGGCGGCCTCGATCTCCTCGTCCTCCTCGGCGATGACCGCCACGACCGTGCCCACGTCGATGGTCTCGTCCACGCCGACCTTGATCTCTTTGAGCACGCCGGCGGCCGGCGAGGGGACCTCGGTGTCGATCTTGTCGGAGCTCAGCTCGAACAGTGGCTGGTCCAGCTCCACCCGGTCTCCGACCTCGACCAGCCAGCCGGTGACGGTGGCCTCGGTGACGCTCTCACCAAGTTCGGGAAGCTGCACTTCGGTTGCCACGGCACGCTCCTCTCAGACGTGCGCGTCAGCGACCAGACGTCCCGTGGCATCGTCCTTCCCCTCCCGCCAGGCGGACAACCGCCCCCGGCCGGGCGCCTCAGCCGTGCAGCGCCTTGCCGGCCAGTGCCATATGGGCCTCTCCCAGCGCCTCGGTCAGGGTCGGGTGGGGATGGATGAAGTCGGCGACGTCGGTCGGGAGCGCCTCCCAGTTGTAGATCAGCTGCGCCTCGGCGATGAGGTCGGTCGCTCGGGGGCCGACGATGTGCACGCCCAGCACCTTGCCGTTGTCCTTGGCCGCCAGGACCTTCACGTGCCCGCCGGCCCGCATCATCATCGCCCGCCCGTTGTGGGAGAACGGATAGGTGTGCTTCTGGTACTCCACGCCGCGCTCCCGCAGCTGCTGCTCGGTCAGGCCGACGCTGCTGACCTCCGGGTGCGAGTAGGTCACCCGCGGCACGCCGGCGTAGTCGACCGGCACGACCTGGCGGCCGGCGGCGTGCTCGGCGACGACGAACCCCTCCTGGAACGACGCGTGGGCCAGGCCCAGTGCCGGGGGGGCGAGGATGTCGCCCACGGCGTACAGGCCCTCGGGGCCGGTCCCGCAGTACTCGTCCACGGTGACGTAGCCCCGGTCCAGGGTGACCCCGGCGTCCTCGAAGCCCATGTCCTCGGTCACGGGGCGCCGGCCGATGGCCACCAGCAGCAGGTCGCCCTCCAGGGAGGTCTCCTGACCCTCATGATCTTCGACCGTGACCCGCAGGCCGTCGTCGCCCTTGTCGACCTTCGTGACCTTCGTCTTGGCCAGGACCTGCATCCCCTGTTTGCGGAACTCCTTGGCCAGGGCCTTCTTGCTGTCGACGTCCTCGTTGGGCACGACGTTGTCGAGCATCTCCACCACGGTGACCTGCTCGGCGCCGAAGGAGTGCCAGATGGTCGCGAACTCGACCCCGACCGCGCCGGCGCCGAGCACGATGGGCCGTTGTGGCACCCGCTCGAGGAACAAGGCGTGGTCGCTGGTGATGATGCGCTCGCCGTCGATCCCGGCGCCTTCGACCGGTACCCCCCGAGGCACCGAACCGGTGGCCAGGACCAGCCCGCGCTCGGCGCTCAGCGTGCGCTCGCCCTCGTCGGTCTCCACCACCACGCTGCCGGCGTCCTTGAGCCGCCCGGTGCCGTAGACCACCTCGACGCCGCGGGACTTCAGCGTCGCCTGCAGGCCCTTCCAGTTCGTCTCGACGATCTTGTCCTTGTAGGCCAGAAGTCCGTCGAGGTCCATGCCCTGGAACGCGGCCTTCACCCCGTACTCCCCGGCCTGCTGGGCATGCTCGGCGACTTCGGCCGCCTGCAGCAGCGCCTTCGTGGGGATGCAGCCCCAGTGCAGGCAGGTGCCTCCCACCTTGGCCTTCTCGACCAGCGCGACCTTCATCCCGAGGCCGGCCGCGCGCAACGCGCACGAGTAGCCACCCGTGCCGCCACCGAGGACGACGAGCTCGTAGGGATCGGCCATGGTCGCTGCTCCTGTCCCGGGCCCGGGTCTCGCCGGGGATCCTATCTTGATCCCGCCCGATCCCGTCCCTCGTCGCGACCCCCGGTCCGGCCGGTTGTAGGCTGCCACGCCACTGCACGACCGGGAGGCGCCACTGGGCCAGCTGCGTCCCACCCCGCTGGAGGACCGTCACCGCGCGCTGGGGGCGACCATGACCGCCTTCGCCGGCTGGGAGATGCCCCTGGACTACGGCAGCGTCCTCGCCGAGCACCGCGCGGTACGTGAGCACTGCGGCGTCTTCGACCTGACCCACCTGGGCACGCTGGTGGTCACCGGGGCCGACGCCGAAGCCTGCGTGCAGCGCAGCCTCAGCAACGACGCAGCGGCGCTGGAACCCGGTCGGGCCCAGTACAGCCTGTGTCTGAGCGACGCCGGCGGCATCGTCGACGACCTGCTCGTGTACCGGCTGGGCGCCGGCTTCTTCGTGGTTCCCAACGCGGCGAACACCGCCGCGGTGCTGTCGGCTCTGCGCCAGACCGCCGTACGTCTGTCCGACGCGCGGGTCGCCGACCTCAAGGCGGGTCTGGCGGTGCTGGCGGTGCAGGGCCCGGCCTCGGCCCAGGTCTGCGTCGCGGCCGGCCTGGACGTCGAGGGACTGGGCTACCTGGACTGCCGGGCGCTGCCGGCCGCCCCCAGCCGCGCTCCTGACATCGCCGACGGCGTCCTGGCGCGCTCGGGCTACACCGGGGAGCGCGGCTACGAGGTGTTCGCCCCACTGCAGGACGCCCCCAACCTGTGGGACCGCATCGTCGCCGCCGGCGCCAGGCCCGCCGGGCTGGCAGCCCGCGACACGCTGCGCCTGGAGATGGGCTACCCGCTGCACGGCAACGACATCTCGCCGGTGACCTCGCCGGTGGAGGCCGGCCTGAGCTGGGCGGTCAAGCCTGGCACCGGCTTCGTCGGGGAGGCCGCGTACCTGCGGGCCGAGGCGGCCGGCCCGTCGCGGCGTCTGCGCGGGCTGCGCCTGACCGGCCGCGGCGTCCCGCGGGCGCACTGCCCGGTGCGCCGCGACGGCGACCCGGTGGGGGAGACCACCAGTGGCACTTTCTCGCCGACCCTGCGGGTGGGGGTCGCTCTGGGCTATCTCGAGCCGGGCATCGAGCCAGGGCAGCAGGTGGAGATCGACGTGCGCGGCAAGGCCCTGCCCGCCGGGGTCGTCCGGCCGCCCTTCGTCGATACCGACCCGCGACGCTGACCGGCGACGCCGACCGGCGACGCCGACCGGGCTGTCCGACGTCGCATCTCAGGTTGTGCACCTCCAGCCCCGTATCCGGCCTGCGGGTTTCACATGGGTCACGGTGCCGGCCGGGAGCGCTCGGAGCTCGGTGACGACGCCCGCCGTGTCCCGTCTCCACCGGCCACCTTCCCACCCGCAGGATGGGCCGTCCCAGCCTCAGCGGGAGCTTCCAGCGGCGGCACCCATCCTCGCCCGCGTGCTGGAGACGTCCTGAGGTGCCCAGCGCCGCTGCCGGGCGTCGATGACCACACCGCGCAGGAACGCCACGTCGGTGACCGCCGCGAGTTCGCAGATTGTGGGGTCGGGCTGGTCACCACCAGGCCGTCGCGCAAGCGCAGGTCGGCGCGGTCGAAGCTACGGCTGCGGATGGCCCGCACCCCCGGCAGGCGCGGACTCTTGCGCCGAAGGGGACGATGCTCGACCGTGGATGGAGGGTGGGGACGAACCCCCACAGCCACGATGCGGTCCAGGGGCCGGCGGCGACGTCCCCGCCGACCGACAGCAGCGCTGCGGCCACCGATCGCTTGGCGTGGCGACGGATCCGAGCAGGGCCAGGACGCCCACCTGGACGCGCTGCCAGCCCCCCGCGACGGACCAGGCCATCCAACGTCGACGGTGCCAGGCCACGTCCAGGGCCTGCGCCCGGCTCAGGAGGTCCTGCTGGCGCGCGGCCAGCGCGGCGACAGCATCCCAGCGTTCCATGCGGGCAGGATGCGGGCTGGAGGGTGCGACGGGCCGGACGTTGCGCCGAGGCAGCCCCGGGCCACGAACGGTAGGCTGCCGACGCGGTGAAGGTGGTCGTCGCCCCTGACAAGTTCGCCGGCACGCTGTCGGCGGCCGAAGCCGCCGAGGCGATGGCCGCGGGCTGGGCGCGGGCCCGGCCCGGCGACGACGTCGTCGTCGTGCCCATGGCCGATGGGGGAGAGGGCACGCTGGAGGTGGTCGAGGCGGCCGTGGCGGGCTGCCGGCGGGTGACCGTGGAGGTCGCCGACCCCCGCGGGCGCGCCGTCGCCGCCGACTGGCTGCGCCTGCCTGACGGACGCGGTCTCGTCGAGGCGGCACAGGCCTGCGGCCTGTGGCGGCTCCAGCCCCAGGAGCGCAACCCCCGTCAGGCCACCAGCTACGGCGTCGGGCAGCTGCTGGCGGCGGCAGTGGACGCCGGTTGCAGCGAGGTCGTCGTGGGCTTGGGTGGCAGCGCCACCGTCGACGGGGGGGCGGGTCTGGCCATCGCCCTGGGCCATCGGCTGCTGCGCACGGACGGCAACGGGGTCCGCGTCGGCGGCCAGTACCTGCGGCAGCTGGCCCGGATTGTCCCCGCGCCGGCGCCGGCCGCCCGAGTCGTGGCCGCCGTGGACGTCACCAACCCGCTACTGGGCCCCGACGGCGCGGTGGCCACCTTCGCCCCGCAGAAGGGGGCGGCGCCCGAGGACCTGCCCGTGCTCGAACAGGCCCTGGCGACCCTGGCCGACGTCGCTGAGCGCTACCTGCCTGACGGACCGTGGCGGGACCTGCCCGGCGCCGGTGCCGCCGGCGGACTCGGCTTCGCGCTGGCCGGGTTCTGCCGGGCGCGGCTGACTGGGGGCGCGGAGGCCGTTGCCGAGCTTGTGGGGCTGGGCGCGGCCCTGGACGGGGCCGCGGTGGCTCTCACCGGCGAGGGGGCCCTGGACGCCCAGACGCGGCGCGGCAAGGTGCCCGCGTTCGTCGGCGAGCGGGGCCGAGCGGTGGGCGCCGTCGTCGGCGCCGTGGCCGGTCGGGTGGCCGACGGTGCGCAGCAGGGATTCGACGCGGTCGCGGCACTGGGCCCGGAGGGGCCGCGGCGAGCCCGCGAGCTCGTCGTCGAGCGGACCGCCGAGCTCGCCCGGCGGATCGGTCAGGAAGCGGATGGCTGACGCCGGCGTGGCTTGAGCGGCCCGGTACGGGTAGACTTCGGCAGCGAGCACCGCGCGTTGCCGCCGTGCACCGGCCCGGCCGGTCCAGGACCCAGCCACCATCGAGGTTTCCCCCATGAGCGACGCCACTGCCACTCCCATCCACGAGACCGTCGAGGAGGGCCCGATCGTCCTGACCGAGGCAGCCGCCGAGAAGGTCAGGGAGCTCATGGCCCGTGAGGAGAACGCCGAGGACATCGCCCTGCGGATCGCGGTCCAGCCGGGTGGCTGCTCGGGCATGCGCTACGCGCTGTTCTTCGACGACCGCCAGCTCGACGGCGACAAGGCCGCCACCATCAACGGGGTGAACGTCCGGGTCGACAAGATGTCAGCCCCGTACCTGCGGGGCACGAGGATCGACTGGATCGACAGCCTGCAGGGCGCCGGCTTCTCGATCGACAACCCCAACGCCCAGAGCACCTGCGCCTGCGGCGACAGCTTCCACTAGTAGGACCCAGGGCGAGGCGACCGCGGTAGCGGTCGCCGGCCGCAGGGATCGCCAGGCCGGCGGTTAGCGATCGGCAAGGCCGGCGGGCGGGGATCGGCTACAGCTGCCCGACACCGAAAGCCCCTGCGTCGGCGGGGGCTTCTCGCATGTCTGCCGGGAGTTCGGTATTTCCCCATTTTTGATGATGCGCGGGAGCAGTGGTCTCGGCCATGGTGGCCAGGTCCTCGAACCGGTCGCGAGGAGCCACCCCCATGCACGCCCGTACCCCCCGCCGGCTGGTGGCCGCGCTTGTCGTGCCGGGTTTGCTGCTGGTCGCACCTGTCGCCGCTGCGTCCCAGGCCCAGCGGGCGACGGTCGCCGGGATCGTCCGGGCGCCCGCCGGCGAGCCCGTCGCCGGAGTGGCGGTCCGAAGCGACGGGGCCGCGACCGCCACGGCGGCCGACGGCCGCTACCAGCTGGACGGCCTGGCCACCGGCCGGCACGAGGTCGCGTTCCTGCCGCCGGCCCAGTACGAGTCCACCACCGCCCAGGTCAGCCTCGCCGAGGGGGAACGCGAGCAGCTCGACGTGGTCCTGACCGCGGCGGCGTTGCCCCTGGTGCGCCTCGCGGGCGACGGCCGGGAAGAGACGGCGGTGCTGGCGTCGCGCGCGGGCTTCGCCGAGGGGGCGCGGTCGGTCGTCATCGCAGCCGCCGGAGCCTTCCCCGACGCCCTGGCCGCCGCTCCGCTGGCGGCCAGAGAAGGCGGTCCTCTGCTGCTGGTCAGCCGGCGTACCGCCACAGCGGTGCTCGCAGAGGTCGCCCGTCTGGGCGCCGAACGGGCCGTCATCGTCGGAGCCGTCGGAGCGGTCCCGGTGATCGTCCAAGCCGAGCTCGAGCGCGCCGGGCTGCAGGTGCGGCGCATCGCCGGGGACGGGCGCTTCGACACCGCGGCGCTGATCGCCCGGGAGGTCGGCGCCCCCGGCGGCGAGGCCGTCGTCGCCTCCGGCGGTTCCTTCGCCGATGCGCTGGCGGCTGCCCCCCTGGCCGCCGCGCAGGGCATGCCGATCCTGCTGACCGCCCGCGACGCGTTACCCGCCGACACCGAGGCGGCGCTCGCAGCCCTGGGCGTCAGCCGGACCCTGGTCGTGGGCGGCACGCAGGCGGTCTCGGAGACGGTGGCAGCCGGCCTGCCGGGACCGCGTCGGGTGGCAGGCGCCGACCGCTACGCGACCGCGGCCGCCCTCGCCGCGCTGCTGCTGGAGCGCGGGGGCAGCCCGTCCACGGTCGCCGTGTCGACCGGGCGCAACTACCCCGACGCGCTCGCGGCCGGACCGCTGGTGGCCACGACCCGGGGGCCGCTGCTGCTGGTCGACGGCGCCAACCCGTGGATCGCCGACCCCGCCTACGAGTTCCTGGCCGCCCACTTCGCCGAGGTGACGCAGGTCCTCGTCCTCGGCGGTGAGGCCGCCGTCGCCCCCGCCACCGCCAGCCGGGTCGAGCGGCCCGCCTCGGCACCCGACCGTCCGGCGGGGGGCGGGCAGTGACCGCTGTGGGCACCGCTGCGGCGTGGCTGCTCGCCGCGGTCCTGGCCTGGGCGGGGGCAGCGAAGCTGCGGCGTCCGGCGGGCACCGCCGTGGCCTTCGCCGAACTCGCCGTGCCCGCCCCGCGGCTGCTGGCCCGGGTTGTTCCCGCCTGGGAGCTGGCGCTCGCCCTCGCGCTGCCGCTCCGGCCTGCCGTCGCGGGGGCGGCCGCCCTGGCGACCCTGGTGGGATTCACCGTCCTGCTCGCCGCACGGCTGCGCCAGGGTACGGCCGCGACCTGCGGCTGCTTCGGCAGCGCGCGGACCGCGCCGGTCTCGGCCGTCGAGGTCGTGCGCAACGGGCTGCTGGGCGCCCTGGCGCTGCTCGCACTGGCCGCGGCCCGGCCGCTCGCGCCCGGACCAGACGCGCTGGTGGCGGTCGGGGCCGCCGCCGCGGCGGGAGCCGTGCTGGTGGCGCTGTTGGAGCTGCGGCGGGCCACCGGGCGCCTGTGGGACAACCGCCTGAGCACCGGTTCGCGAGACCTGCGATGACGGGTGCGGTGTGGGTGGCCTCGTACCTGCTCCTGTGGCTTGCGGTGGTCGTGCTGTCCTTCGCCGTCGTGGTGCTGCTGCGCCAGATCGGCGTCCTGCACGCCCGGCTGCGCCCGCTGGGCGTCCAGGTCGCTGACGAGGGCCTGCCCGCCGGCGCGCCGGCGCCCGCTTCCACGCGGCTGGCGTACGGCCAGGCGCCGCTCACGCTGGTGGCGTTCGTGTCCCAGACCTGCGCGCTGTGCGACGCGCTGTTGCCCTCTCTGGCCGCCGTCGAGCGTCAGTACGCCGACGTGGCGCTGCGGGTCGTGACCCACGGCTCCGACACCGCCGACCTGTTCGGCGCCTTCAACGTGCGCTCGACGCCCTACCTCGTGGCCGTCGACCGTGCCGGCACCGTGCGCGGGGGAGGGATCGCCAACACGCTCGAGCAGGTGGAGTTGCTCATCGAGGCGGCCGGCGGCCGCCCCCCGGCCACCGCATCGGAGCGCCCAGGTGCTCGACGACCTGGTTGAGCGGCTGGGCCGGCGGATGGCCCGGCGCAGCACCCGGCGCAGCTTCCTGGCACGCGCCGGGCGGGCTGCGGTGCTGGTTGCCAGCGGCCCGACGGTGGCGGTGCTGCTCGCCGACGAGGCGCAGGCCCGCGTCTGCGGCCAGTCCGGCGTCGCCCCCAGGTGCTCGACATTCGATTGCGACGAGACCTGGGGCTGGTGCTGGTACGCCACGGGCTGCTGCGCCGACGGGGCGCTGAAGAAGATCTGCGACTGCTGCGCGGCCGACACGCCCAATCCCGTCGGCTACTGCCCCTCGGGCACGCGGGTGCTGTGCATCGTCGAGAGCTGCGGGGCCGACCCGCGTCTGCAGACCCGCACCGTCGTCCGCTTGACCAGTGACGACCCGGTGGCGATCGCGCTTGACGTCAGCCGGCGGCGCTACCCGTCGAGCTGGCCGATCGCCGTCGTCGGCGACGCCGAGTCGGCACCGTTCGCGGCCGTGGCGGCGTCGCTGGGCAAGGTCGTGGACGGACCGGTCCTGCTGTCCCGCCGCGACAGCCTGAGCCCCGAGGTGGACGGCGAGCTGGCGCGGCTGGGCGTCGAGTTCGTCAAGGTCGTCGGTTCCCAGCTGGCCGGGGCCGTCGACGAGGCGCTGCGGGCTCGGGGCGTCGGCGTCGAGCGCGTCGGCTCCGCGCTGGACGTCGAGTCCTTCTCCGCCGACGTGTGCCGCTGGAGCCGGGCGATGACCGGCGCGCGCAGCGCCCTGGTGGTCGCCTCCGGCCCGGCCGGGGACGCGACCCCGGCCGCCGCCGGGTTCGCGCACGCCCGCGGCTGGCCGCTGCTGATCGGCACCGGTCCGCAGGTGCGCGCGGCGCTCAACGAGCCTCGGGCGGTGCACACGACCTACGTCGTCGGCGGCTCGGCCGGCGACGAGACGACCTTCCCGGGCGGGGTCGCCGTGGCCGCCGGCAGCGCCGGGGAGCTTGCGGGGGGCATCGCCGACGCCGCGCTGGCGGCCGGGGTCAGCCCTGCGGTGGTCGGCCTGGCGCCGGCAGGCAAGGACCTGATCTCCGCCGCGCTGGCCACGGCACCAGGGCCGCTGCTGCTGCGCGGCTCGGGCACGCTCGACGGCGCCCGCGACTGGCTGTTCGCACACCGGCCGGACATCCTTGCGGCGTACGTGGGCGGGACCGACTTCGGCGACGACGCCTACGACGAGCTGCAGTCGATCCTCAACGAGTTCGAGACCCACCTGCTGCGGGGAGGGCCCGGCGAGGGGC
>DASZOD010000055.1:0-3030 GCA_035550935.1 Egibacteraceae bacterium
GATCAGATCCGGGTCGGCATCTTCGGCGGTTCGGGGTTCTACTCGCTGCTCTCGGACGCACGGGAGGTGGCGGTCGAGACACCGTTCGGACAGCCGTCGGCGCCGGTGGTCGTCGGGGACGTCGGCGGGCGCAGCGTCGGCTTCATGGCCCGCCACGGGGTCAAGCACGAGCTACCACCGCATGCGATCAACTACCGGGCCAACCTCTGGGCGATGAAGGAGCTGGGCGCGACCGATGTGATCCTGCCGTGCGCCGCCGGCAGCCTGCAGGCGAGCGTCAAGCCGGGGGATTTCGTCATCTGCGACCAGGTCGTCGACCGCACCAGCGGCCGCAAGGACACCTTCTACGACGGCCCGGTGACGACGCACGTGTCCTTCGCCGACCCCTACGACGAGGAGATGCGCCGCGTCGCGGTGGACGCCGCCAGGGGCCTGGGCATCGACGTCCACGAGCGTGGCACGGTGGTGGTGATCCAGGGGCCGCGCTTCTCCACCCGCGCCGAGTCGAGGTGGTTCTCCTCCATGGGCTGGGAGGTCATCAACATGACCCAGTACCCGGAGGTGATCCTGGCGCGCGAGCTGCAGATGGCGGCGTTGAACATCTCGCTCATCACCGACTACGACGTCGGCCTCGAGGGTGAGCCCGACGTCGAGCCGGTCTCCCACGCCGAGGTCATCGAGGTGTTCAACGCCAACAACGCGAAGCTGCGCGACCTGCTGTTCGCGATCGTGCCGAAGCTGCCGCTGTCGCCCGACCGGCCCGCCCTCCACGCCCTGCGCGGCGCGCGCCTCGAGGCCTGAGCCCGCCCGCCGCCGCGCGGGCCGGGCCGCACCGGACCACAAACACGCACGCCGCCACTCCCTGAGGGATACCATGCCCGTGCGGGTCACCAGGCGGGAAGCGGGGTCAGTGCGGACGGGACCGGGGCGAGTGTCCACCGACGGGGATCGGGCGGCAGGGTCGGAGACCCTGGCCGCGCTCGCGCTCGCGCAGGTCGAGGCCAGCCCCGACGGGGTGCTGCTGATGGCCGCCGACGCGCAGACGTGCTTCGTCAACCGCCGCTTCGCCCAGATCTGGGGACTGCCGGCCGATGCGGTCGCCGCCCGCGACGCCCCCACGACGCTGCGCACGGCGGCGCGGCAGGTCGCCGATCCCGGGTCCTTCGTCACGCGCATGGAGACGCCCGGGCCCGGCGGTCCGACGCATGACGACGTCGCCCTTGCCGACGGGCGGCTGCTGGAGCGCTACGGCGCGCCGCTGCACGACGCCGACGGGGCCTACCTGGGCTGGGCGTGGCACTTCCGCGACGTCACCACCCGCCGACGCACCGAGGCCGAGCTGCGCAAGCTGGCCGACACGCTGCAGGCCAGCCTGCTGCCGCCGCGGCCACCGAAGATCCCGGGCATGCAGGTCGCTGCCCGGTACCGCCCCGCGCGCGAGGGGCTGGAGGTGGGCGGGGACTTCTTCGACGTGTTCCGCCTGCGCTCCAACGACTGGGGACTGGTGGTCGGCGACGTCTGCGGCAAGGGAGCGGCCGCCGCGGCACTGACCGCGCTGGCCCGCTACAGCCTGCGTGCCGCGGCCGTCCACCAGGAAGCGCCCGCGGACGTGCTGCGGGAGCTGAACGGGGCGCTGCTCGACGAGCCCGAGCTGGGGGAGCGCTTCTGCTCGGTGGTGTTCGCCCGCCTGGAGCAGGACGTCTGCGGCGCCTGGGTGACGCTGGCCTGCGGCGGCCACCCCCAGCCGGTGGTGGTCCGCCGGGCCGGCTGGATCGACCTGCGGGGCCAGCCGGGCATGCTGCTCGGCCTGTTCGACGACCCTGAGCTGGCCGACGACCGCGTGGGCCTGGGCCCGGGCGACGCGCTGGTGTTCTGCACCGACGGCATCACCGAGGCCCGCGACTCCTCGGGGCGGATGTTCGCCGACGAGGGCCTTCCCGGGCTCCTGTTGGAGTGCGCGAACGCCGACGCGCAGCACACCGCCGACCGTGTCGTCGCGGCCTCGCTCGCCCACAGCGCCGGTCGCCTCGACGACGACATCGCGGTGCTCGTGGTGCGCGTGCCCGAGGAGGCCGCCGAGGATCCGCTGGGACGGCTGGAGACGGCCACCGGGGCGCCCCGCGACCAGCTTCCGCTGCCCGGCTACCCGGTGGGCGAGCCGTATTGGGATCGCAACCGACGACCGGCCCCGCCGCGGGAGGCCCGCCTGAAGGTCGCCCCCGGGCCCGACACGGTCGGCGCCGCGGGCCGCTTCGTCTCCTCGGTGCTGCACAGCTGGCGCATGTCCGAGCTGGCCACCGACGAGGTGGAGCGGCGCACGCAGGACGTCGTCGCCGAGGCCGCCCGGGGGGCCCGCTCAGGGGTCACGGTGGTCGTGCGCTACAACGGCCGGCGGGTCCGGGTGGAGGCGGGACCCGGTCCCGGAGCGGTCGGCCCTGGCCCCGCCCCCCCGCGGGTGTCCTTCGAGCTGCCCGCCGACAGCTGAGAACCTCAGGGCGCTGTCCACAGCCGCGGATCCGGCGGCGGCCCGGCGGCCTGCGCCATCGGCCATCGTGGCGCCATGCCTGCTCGACCCGCTCCCCCGAAGGATGCCGCCGGGCTGGCCGGCCGGGTCGCGCAGCTGCTGTCCGGTCCCCACCCGGCGCTGCCGCGTCCCCTCGACGCGCTCGCCGAGCACTGGGCCCGGCTACGCCCGAGGGTCCGCACCCTGCTGGCCGTCGCCCTGCTGGTGGTCGCAGCCGGCGCCCTGCAGACGCGGCTGCGGGCGGCCGACGCCCGTTGGGGCGGCGCGCCGGTGGCCGTGCTGGTGGCCGCCTCGGACCTGCCCGTGGGAGCTCCTGCCGCCGGCCTGCGCCGGGTGGACCTGCCTCCGGCGGCCGTGCCGCCCGGCGCGGTGGGCGACGTCCCCGAGGCGGCGGTGCTGGCGATGGCCTTGCCCGAGGGCACGGTGCTGACCCGCGCCCATCTCGACCCGCGCGGGCCGGGGGCCGGGCTGGACCCCAGCCTGCGGGCGGTGCCCGTGCCCGTCGA
>DASZOD010000056.1:0-1922 GCA_035550935.1 Egibacteraceae bacterium
TCGGGACCTCCGACGAGCCAGACGCCGCATTGGCGCGCCTCGACCGCGATGGGGTTCCGGCGCGCAAGCTGCACCTCCCACTCCGGCGGCGTCCACGCCAGCGCTTCCACTCGCGGCGGGTACCGGCCCAGGACCCTCAGCCGATCCAGTGGCCTGTCCGGCAGGTGGTCGGCGACCACGAGGACGTCGATGTCGCTGGCAGCGTTGAAGTCGCCACGAGCGGCGGAGCCGAACACAACCACTCCGCGGACCCCGAGCGCCGGGTCCAGGTTGTCCGCCAGCTGCCGAGCCAGCTCCAGCAGCGCCTCGCGCTCTCGGCGGCGGCGGGCCACGACCTCGGCCGGGGTGGTCACAGCGGGATCCTCGTCGTCAAGGTGCTCCGGGCTCGGTCGTGAGGCCATCTCGGGCTGGCGGGTCCGCTGCCCGAAGGTCCGCGTAGGCCGCCTCGACGGCCTTCAGGGTTGCCACGGCCGTCTCGATCGCCTTGTCGGCGGCGCCCGCCCCGTAGTGGTCGCTCGGCGTTCCCTCCGGCAGGGCGTCCGGGTACCGACTGGTCTGGTAGCTCAACGCCAGGTCGCCCAGAGCCTCTCGTTGCTGCTGACCGAGCTCCAGTCCCGCCCAGCGTTCGCACGCGTCGGCGAGCGACAGAAGCCCGTGGCCGCGCGCCTCCTGGCCTGCTCCGACCGCATGCAGCAGGGCCTTGAGCGCACACTGCGCCGCCTGCTCCGCGTAGAGCACCGCCGCGTGGTGGAAGCCACCTTCCGCGGTGTACCGAGCCACGCGAACGTCCTCGCGCGCGGTTTCCAACCACCGCTCATACTCGGTCGCGTCGAACGTCGTCACGTCGATACGGTAGCCGCACCCGCCGGTCGGGGCGCGCCTCTGCCAGCGCAATACTATGCTCGGTAGCAGTCGAAATCCTGGGGTGCCGAAGGACCTGATTGCTTGGACGCCAGCGCCTGGCTCGTCGTCGCCGCCGTGGTCCTCGTGCTCGCGGCCTGCCGCCCGCCGGTCATGCTGCCCGCCGTGCCTGACCGCCGGCAGAGGACGATGGTGTTCCTGGTCGCGGTGGTCACCTTCGTGCCGGGGCCACGGCCGCCATGGGCTTCCGCAGGCGACGCCGAGGTCGGGCGGGAGGTGTACCGAGCCAACTGCGCGATGTGCCACGGCGCCGACGCCTCGGGGATGACGGGCATGCACCCGTCGCTGCGCGGCGCCGTGCAGCGGCTGTCGCGGGAGGGCGTCGAGGTCACCATCCGCCAGGGCCGGGCCACCAGCCCGCCGATGCCGGCGTGGGAGGGCAGGCTCAGAGACGCCCAGATCGACGCCGTCATCGCCTACGTCGCGTCGTTGCCGCCCGGCCCGCGCAACTTCGGTGCGGACCAGGCCATGCCCGGCCGGGAGGGGCCGATGATGGGGGACCGGCACCCCACAGACGACCGGGAGGACGCCGGGATGATGTCGGGCGGGCGCATGATGGGCGCGTGGATGGGCGTGCTGTGGTTGCTGTGGGCCCTGCTGCTTGTAGCGCTCATCGTCCTGGCCGTGGTTGCGGTGCTGTGGCTCCTGCGCAACCCCCGTGACCCCGGCCGGGGCCTGCACGCAGGTCCACCGCGGTCGCTGGCCCGCGAGGAGCTGGACCGTCGCTACGCGGCGGGAGAGTTGTCGCGCGACGACTACCTGCAGCGCCGCCGCGACCTGGAGGGGTGACGGTGCCGTGTCGCAGGGCCTGGCGTGGCAAGAGCGCCTGGCAGGCGGCCGGCTATCCCACGACGATCTGACGAGGCAAGGAGTTGCCATGCACAACGTCAACGTCGGCGCGCTGCGGGAGACGGTCGCCAAGGCCGAAGGCGACCCCTCGGCGGTGCGCAAACCCGTCGAGTTCGACGGCGACTGGCAGACCCGGGAAGGCGCTGCCCAGT
>DASZOD010000057.1:0-8314 GCA_035550935.1 Egibacteraceae bacterium
ACCCCAGACCGAGACCCTACAGGTGCCGCCCGCCGGCCGTCGCCGCAGCAGGGGCCGGCGCGCGGGCCGCGGTCGTCGCCGCCGCGACCTCGCGGCCGAGGTCGGCGGGCCGGCCGCGTCGAGCGCCCCCTCGGACCTGGACGCCGACCAGGCAGTCGCAGCAGAGGCCGCCGAGGGCGTCGGGACGGCGCCCCGGGAGGCTGCGGAGGCAGACCCGGGAGCCGGCCCCGACGCGGCGCCCCGGGAGGACGTCGAAGCGGACCCCGCGGCCGGCACCGATGCGACGCCCGCACCCTCGACCCGCCTGCGGGCCCGGGCCCGCGACAGCGAGCGGCGACGCGGCGAGCGCTTGCCCAGCCGTCGACCGCTCGGCGGGATCAGTGACGAGGACCGCCGCACCATCACCGAAGGACCGCCGCGGCGCATGCTGGTCACCGTCGGGGAGGAGCGAACCCAGATCGCCGTACTGGAGGAGCGCACGCTCGTCGAGCACTACGTGGCCCGCAAGGAGGACGTCTCCACCGTCGGCAACATCTACCTGGGTCGGGTCCAGAACGTCCTGCCCGGTATGGAAGCCGCGTTCGTGGACATCGGCAAGGGCCGCAACGGCGTCCTGTACGCCGGCGAGGTGGACTACGACGAGGAGGACCTCGAAGGCGAGCTGCCGCGCATCGAGCAGACGCTCGCCCCCGGCCAGAGCGTCCTCGTGCAGGTCACCAAGGACGCCATGGGCACGAAGGGTGCCCGGCTCACCCAGCATCTCTCGATCGCCGGCCGCTACTGCGTCCTGGCGCCCGGCGACGGGATGCTGGGCATCAGCCGCAAGTTGACCGAGGACGAGCGTGAGCGGCTGCGCAGGATCCTCAAGGAGATCAAGCCCGTCGGCTACGGGCTCATCGTGCGCACCGCCGCAGAGGGAGCGACCCGCGAGCAGCTGGAAGCCGACGTGGCCCGTCTCGTGCGCATTTGGGAGCAGGTCAGCGCCCGCGCGGCGACGGCCAAGCCGCTGGACGCGGTCTACGAGGAACCCGACCTGGTCGTCCGGGTCATCCGCGACGGGTTCGGCCCCGAGTACAGCGACCTCATCGTCGACTCCGACCAGCTGCTGGAGCAGGCACGCGCCTACCTCGGCGACGTCAGCCCCGAGCTCGTCGATCGGGTCAGCCTCCACCGCGGCGACGAGTCGCTGTTCGACGCCTACGAGGTCACGAACCAGATCCGCCGGGCGCTGGAGAAGAAGGTGTGGCTGGCCTCCGGCGGCTACCTCATCGTGGAGAAGACCGAGGCGATGTGGGTCATCGACGTCAACACCGGCAAGTTCGTCGGCAAGGACAACCTCGAGGAGACGGTCCTCAGGAACAACCTGGAGGCTGCGACCGAGATCGCCCGGCAGCTGCGGCTGCGGGACATGGGCGGGATCATCGTCATCGACTTCGTCGACATGCTCGTTCCCGCCAACCGCGAGGAGGTCCTCAAGCGCTTCCGCCGGGAGCTGGCGCGCGACAGGACGAAGTCCCGGGTGATGGAGATCTCCAAGCTCGGCCTGGTGCAGATGACCCGCAAGAACGTCAGTGAGGGGCTGCAGGAGTCGTTCACCGTCACCTGCGACTGCTGCGACGGCAGGGGGGCCAAGATCGTCGAGCGCATCGTCTAGCGCGAAAATGCGCTGGAGGCCCCACGGACGGCTGAGTCCATCCAGCGTCGGCCTTGGCCAGGGCAGGCGACCTGACCCAGCCCTTTCAACCCCACACGTGGCCGATCCGGGCAGCCGGCTGCCTTGCTCGGCCACGTGAGTCGTCGCGCAGTCATGGTGCGGGGATGCGGGCCAGGGTCATGGTCCGTTTCGCGCATCTTAGCCGTTCCAGGTGCCCTGGCCATGGCCATGGCCGCTAGGGTGAGGGTTTGACGCGACGCCACGGGTCCGGCCCCGGGACGGCGTCGTGCCCCAACACCTTCCCGGACATCGACGGCTAAGAGCGAGCGAGATGTCGGACAGTGGCTCCAGCGGCGGTGGCATGAAGATCCTCGAGATCTACGCCCGCTAACTTCGAACGCCTGCCACTGTCAATGAACCTGCTGATCGCCTTCGGCGTCATCTTCGTGATGTCGATGGTGGCGGGCGCGCGCGAGCCCGCCAGTGTCGCGGTCATTCGGGAAGGCTCTCCTGCTTACCTGGCGGTCCTTGTGCCAAACCGGCGTCTGTTCCGCCTCTCGGCCGAAGGACCTGAGCGGAGAGGTCTTCCGTTACGTCAGCCTTGCGCGCAACGACGTGGAGGCGATGATCGAGGTCGTGGCCGTGCTGGCCCGCCACGGCCTTCTGGAGGAAACCCACAACATCCTCGAGCTGTTGGTCGACGAGGAGGCCGCCCGCACCGCACGTGTCGACTGCTTGGTGTACACCGGCGGTCCGCGCGTCAGCCGCTACGGTTGCTCTCTGCTCATAATTAGGTGACCCGATCGTGTCCTTGGAGACCGACGAGGACAGCGGTGCGCTTGCTCTGGTGGCCGGTGCCGGACCCATGAGCATGAGGTGACTCTTCCAAGCCCTGCGATGTCGCGGAGGTTCCTCGCTCTCGCGCAGAGTCGAACTCGTCGACCGCTGTCACTCCACACCAAGGCCGATGCGTGCGCCTCGGTCTTCCGCTGGGTCGCCGGCTACCGGCATCACCGGTTGCACGCCCCACTCAGGCGATCATCCAGGCCGTCAGGACGAGCTGCACGGGCGGCACGACGTGCACGGCTCGTGGGCCGGGCGGGATCGCAGTGGACGTCGCGGACTTCGCGATGCGCGAGGTCGACTACAACGAGTTCAAGGTATCGCGGGTGCAGCCCGGTACCTCGTCGACCCGGTTCTGTCGGCACGTGCCGATCGTGACGGTCACCCGCCTGCGGCGCGGGCTTCGCCCAGGAGCGTCGACGGGCCGCGGCCGCCTGCGAGCGCGGCGGCCCGCAGCAGGTCGACGGTGGTCACTTTCCGGCCGGCGCGCCAGGCGCAGGCCTGGGCCACGACATGGTCCAGACCGCGGTCCCAGTCGGGGTCCCCGGCGGCCTGGCCGCGCTTGCGCAGCCGCCACAGCGCGGCCGGCAGCATGGCGGGGTCGTCGGGCAGCAGCGTCGCCGCCTCGGCGTCGGGTGCGGCGGCCAGCGCCAGCACGAGGTCGACCGCTCCTCCGCCGCCGGCACGGACCTGGGCCACGACCCTGGCGGCCACCGTGGACAGTTGCGCGTCGGCAGTTCCGGTGGGGTCCAGCCCGAGGGTCTCCCCGCCAGCGATCTCGGCCACGGCCAGTGACCGTAGGCGTTCCCGCAGTGCCTCCGGCTCGTAGCCGGCGGCCTCGAGCAGCCCGGCCAGCGCCACGCCACCTTCGGTCAGCGCCGCGTCGAGCAGGTCGGCGGTGCCCGGCGGACGCGGAGCGGCGTCATGCACGGCCCGGTGCAGCGCGACGTCCAGCAGTGCCAGCCTCGGGACGGCCACGGCGGCGCGGTCGGCCAAGCAGGCCGCAGCGCTGGCGCGCTCGCGCAGGACCCGCCCGGCGACGCCGTCGGGCTCGGCCGCGAGACCGACGAGCAGGTCGTGGACCGTCGCCGCGCTGCCGCGGCGGTCGGCGATCGTAGCGGCCAGCCGCGCGGCGACCAGCGCCTGGTCGGTCAGCCGCACCCGAACCGCCGCCACCGTCCCCTCCTGTGCGGCGTACGCCACGTTGGCATGACTGAGCGGGCGAGCCTACACTGGCGCCGCGGTGCGCCTCGGCACGCCCTTTGGTTGCGCCCGCCCCTCGCCCGCATTCGGCGTTCACCGTGGACGGCCGACGCCTGGGAGATGAGCGCATGTACGCCGTGATCGCCACCGGTGGCAAGCAGTACCGCGTCCAGGTTGGCGACGTCCTGGAGGTGGAGCGCCTCGACGCCGCCGACACCGACAGCGTCGAGCTGCGTCCGGTCATGGTCGTCGACGACGAGGGCGCGGTCAGCGCCGGACGCGACGCCCTGTCGGGGGCCGTGGTGAGGGCCCGGATCATCGAGCAGGCGAAGGGCCCGAAGTTGACGGTGTTCACGTACAAGGCCAAGACCGGCTACCGGCGCAAGGCCGGCCACCGCCAGCAGCTGACCCGCATCAGGGTCGACGAGATCAATATTTGAGCCCAGGAGGGCGCGACATGGCACACAAGAAGGGCGGAGGGTCCTCGAACAACGGGCGCGACTCCAACCCCAAGATGCTGGGCGTGAAGCGCTACGGCGGTCAGGCCGTGACGACCGGGACGATCATCGTGCGCCAGCGGGGCACCAGGATCCATCCCGGCGAGAACGTCGGCCGCGGCGGCGACGACACCCTGTTCGCCCTCGCCGACGGCACCGTGTCGTTCCGGACCCGCGGGAAGCGCAAGTTCGCCGACATCGTCGGCGCCTGATGACGCATCTGGGGCGGCCCGGCCCGCTCCGCCCCAGGTTTATCCTGTTTGTTGGCGCAAGCGTCGCCGGTTCTCACTGTTTCACCGTTGAGTCCGGTGGGGCCGGGCCCGTAGGGTCGCGGCGATGGCACACATCGGACTGACCACGGACGAGCTTCTGTCGCTGACCTGGTCGGCTCCCCCGCGGCTGCGTTACGCCGCCCGCCTGGACGGGCTCAACATCCTGGCGCGAGAGACGGTGGCGCTGGTCGGCGACGGCTCGCCGCTGTTGCTCGGCCGCCTCGCCGAGCTCCTGGAGGGCTGTGCGGTCCTCGACGGGTCGGCTGCCGCGGCGGCCGGAACGCTGCGCATCCATGCTCAGCAGGCCGCTCGGGTCGGTGTCAAGGCCCTGGCGATCAGCGAGCCGTTCCAGCCTAGCCTGCCGGGGCCAGCGCGGTCGCTGGCGCTGGCGGACCTCGCCGGTCTGTCCCAGCTGGGGGTGACCACCGTCGTGGAGGTCGGCGACGTCATGCTGGCCAGCCTGCTGGCCGACCGGGTGGTCGTCGTGCGCGGCGGGCGCCCGCTCGTCGCCTACCCGGTCATCGCCGCCAGGCCGCGAAGCGCCGACGACGTCGGGCCGGTGGCCGCGCGGGTGGCGTCCCGGCTCGCCACCTGAGCGCCAAGCCGTCCCGGCCGCGGGAAAGGCGGTGCGGAGACAGGCCCGCGAAGCCCCGCCGCCGGCGGGTGGGCAGCGGCGGGTAGGCTGGCTGCCGGCGATGTTCGTCGACGAGGTCAAGGTCCAGGTCCGCGGCGGGCGCGGCGGCAACGGCGTCACCGCCTTCGCCCGCCAGCCCTACGAGCCCAAGGGCCGCCCCAGCGGCGGCGACGGCGGGCGCGGCGGCGACGTCGTCGTGCGCGCCAGCTCCGGCCGGGGCACGCTCGCCGACTACCATCACCGCCCACACCGCGCCGGCGGGGACGGCAGCCACGGCCAGGGTGACCTGCGCCGCGGCGCCGACGGCCCCGACGAGGTCCTGCTCGTGCCCGTCGGCACGGTCGTCAAGGACGCCGACGGCCGGCCGATCGCCGACCTGATCCTCCCCGGCGACGAATGCGTCGCCGCCTCAGGGGGGCGAGGGGGTCGGGGCAACGCCGCCTTCGCGAGCGTCGGGCGGCGGGGTCCGCGCTTCCACGAGCTGGGCGAGCCGGGGCAGCAGCGCTGGATCGTCCTGGAGCTCAAGCTGGTCGCCGACGTCGCCCTGGTGGGCTTCCCGAACGCCGGCAAATCGTCGCTCGTAGCGCGTCTGTCGGCCGCCAGGCCCAAGATCGCCGACTACCCGTTCACGACCCTCAGCCCGAACCTGGGGCTGGTGCGGGTCGACGATGTCGACATCGTCGTCGCCGACGTCCCCGGCCTCGTCGCGGGCGCGAGCCGCGGCAGGGGACTGGGACATCACTTCCTGCGCCACGTCGAACGCGCGGTCGTGCTCGTCCATGTGCTGGACTGCGCCAGCTGGGAACAACGCGACCCTCGCCAGGACCTGGCCGTCGTCGTCGCCGAGCTGCGGGCCTACCTGTCGAAGCTGGTCGAACGCCCCGCCATCGTGTTCCTCAACAAGGTCGACGCCGACCCTGACACCGCCGAGATCGTGCGGCCCGACCTGGAAGCCGACGGCTGGCCGGTGGTGGCCGGCAGCGCGGTCACCGGCCAGGGCCTCGACGAGCTGCGCTTCCGGCTGGCGCGGCTGGTCGCCGCCGCCCGCGCCCAGCAAGCCGAAGACGCCGAGGCCGACCGCCCGGTGCTGCGCCCCGCGATGCGGGCGCCCTCCGACGACCTCGCGGTGGAACGGGTCGGCGGAGGCTTCCGCGTCACCGGCGAACGGGTCGAACGCTGGGTGCTCATGACCGACCTCGACAACGACGAGGCGGTGGGCTACCTGCAGCGGCGGCTGGCGCGGGCAGGGGTGGAGCGGCGCCTCGTCGAGGCGGGAGCCCGCCCCGGCGACAGCGTCCAGATCGCCGGGACGGTGTTCGACTTCGACCCCGAGCCGGGGCTGCTGGGCGAGGCGACGCAGCCCGAGCCGTCGACGGACGCCGAGCCCCGGTGACCTCCGGCCGGTTCCGCCCGCCGCGGCGGGTGGTGGTCAAGGTCGGCTCGTCGAGCCTGCAGTCTCAGCGCGGCGGCCTGGACAGCGACCTCATCGCCGGTCTGGTGGCCCAGATCGCGACCGCGCGTGCAGCCGGGACCGAGGTCGTGCTCGTGTCCAGCGGTGCCGTGGCGGCCGGCTTGGAGCAGCTGGGGCTCTCGCGACGGCCGGCCGACCTATCCGGGCTGCAGGCGGCCGCCAGCGTCGGCCAGGGCATCCTCATCCACACCTACCAGCGCTCGTTCGCCGAGCACGACGTGGTCTGCGGGCAGGTGCTGCTGACCGCCGACGACATCGTCGACCGGGTGCGCTACGTCAACGCTCGCCGCACCTTCGACAAGCTGCTCGAGCTCGGCGCGGTGCCGGTGGTCAACGAGAACGACACGGTCGCCACCGACGAGCTGCGCTATGGCGACAACGACCGCTTGGCCGCGCTCGTCGCCAGCATGCTCGGCGCGGGGCTGCTGTTGCTGCTCAGCGACGTCGAGGGGCTGCTCGACGGCGACCCCGCGCGCCACGAGCGCCTGCCGGTGCTCCACCGCGTCGACGACCTGTCGGCGCTGGAGGCCCACCACCGCGGCCGCGCAGGAACCCAGGTCGGCAGCGGCGGCATGGCCAGCAAGCTGGAGGCCGTGCGCATCGCCACCTTCAGCGCCGCCCACGCGGTCATCGCCAACGCGCGGCGGCCCGGGGTCGTCGGCGACGTCGTCGACGGCCGGCAGGTGGGGACCTGGTTCCCGCCGTCCGAGCGGCGTCCGGAGAGCAGGAAGCTGTGGATCGCCTTCGCCCCGCCCCCCCGGGGGCGGCTGGTGGTCGACGCCGGCGCGGTGCGGGCGCTGACCGAGCGCGGCTCGTCGCTGCTGGCCGCCGGCATCGTCGACGCCGAGGGCGACTTCCGTCCCGGCGACGCCGTCGATGTCGTGGGGCCTGACCAGCGGCCCGTCGCGCGCGGCCTGGTGGCCTACGCCCGCGACGAGGTGCTGCGGCTGCGCGGACGCTCCACTGGCGAGCTCGTCGACGCCTTCGGCCCCCGCTACCAGCGCGAGGTCATCCACCGCGACTCCCTCGTCGTCGTCGGCTGACCACGCGCGGCCCTGCGGGCAGGTGCGAACAGTAGGCGCGACTGCGATGCTTGAGCCCATGCCGCACCGGGTCCTTGTCGTCGCCTTGGTGACGTTCGCCCTGTTGTCGAGCGGCGCTGCGACCAACGACCCGCTGGTGGGCGAGCAGTACCACCTGCAGACGGTGCGGGCGTTCGACGCCTGGCAGGCCAGCCGCGGGCAGGGCATGGTCGTGGCCGTGGTCGACACCGGCGTCAGCGCCACCCACCCCGACCTGCAGGGCCGGATGGTCGGCGGCGTCGACCTCATCGAACCGGGCACGCCGCCCGACGACGACAACGGCCACGGCACCCTGGTCGCCGGCGTCATCGCCGCCAACGCCGGCAACGGCGTCGGCGTGGCCGGCGCCGCCCCCGCCTCCTTCATCATGCCCGTCAGGGTCCTCGACGCCGGCGGCGGCGGGGTCGCCGAGGACGTCGCCGCGGGCATCCGCTGGGCCGCCGACCACGGCGCGCACGTCATCAACCTCAGCCTCGCCGAGGCCCCGGGCCAGTCGCCCGACGTCGGCGCGCTCATCAACAGCGACGTCGAGCAGGCGATCCGAGACGCCAGCGTGCGCGGCGTGCTGGTGGTCGCCGCCGCCGGCAACGAGGGACACGCGGGCAGCCCCTACGGTCGCGACGTGCCGGTGGTCGTGGTCGGTGCCACCGCCCGCGAC
>DASZOD010000058.1:0-3958 GCA_035550935.1 Egibacteraceae bacterium
TGGCGACAAATGTGTCGCGAAAGCTTCAATCCAGGGTCTGGGGCAGGGGTCTGGGCCAGGGCTGGGGCAGGGTCTGGGGCACGGCGGTGGCGGTCACGTCTGCAGGGACACCACCAGGTTGTTGGCCTCGTCGACGTGGGCGCGCTCGCCGGGCGCCAGCAGGGTCGTCGTGTCGGGCTGCTCGACGACGGCGGGGCCGTCGACCTCGTCGCCGGGGTCCAGCGCGGCCCGGTCGAGCACGACCGCCTCGACCTCGTCGCCGCCGACGCCGACGGTGCGCGAGCGCGCGGGCCGGGCCTGGCCCTGGTCCCAGTCGGCGGGGGGCTCGTCCAGGGCCGGCCGGCCCTCGGCCACCACCCGGACGGTCACGACCTCGACCTCCTCGCCGGGCATGGCGTAGCCGTAGGCGGCCTCGTGGGCCTCGTGCAGCAGCTCGGCGACGTCCGCGGCGGCGGGGACGCTGACCCGCAGCTCGTGGGACTGGCCGGCGTAGCGCAGGTCTGCCAGCCGGGTCGCGCTGACCTCGTCGCCGGCCACCCCCTGACGGTCCAGCTCGGCGCGGGCGTCGGCCTCCAGCTGGGCCCACGCCTCATCCAGGCCGGCGTCCGGCGCGGCCATGACCGTGCGCGACGCTTCGTGGCGGGGCGGGGCCAGCAGCAGCCCCAGCGCGCTGAGCACCCCCGGGGCGGGGGGCACGACGACGGCCGGGCAGCCCAGCTCGCGGGCCAGGGCGGTGGCGTGCAGCGGCCCGGCGCCGCCGTAGGCGACCAGGGCCAGCCGTCCCGGGTCGACGCCGCGCTCGGTGCTGACCCGCCGCAGCGCCCGGCTCATCGTCGCCCGCACGACGGTCAGGACGCCGTGGGCGCCTCCGGCCGTCTCGGGCAGGCGCTGCAGGGCGGCGCGGGCCGCGTCGAGGTCCAGGTGCAGGCCACCGCCCAGCTCCCGCTGCGGGTCCAGGTGGCCCAGCGCGCAGTGGGCGTCGGTGACCGTGGGCTCCTGCCCGCCCCGCCCGTAGCAGGCCGGGCCGGGGCGCGCGCCGGCCGAGCGCGGCCCGACCCGCAGGGCGCCGCCCGTGTCGGTCCAGGCGATCGACCCGCCGCCCGCGCCGACGGTGTGGATGCCCACCGCCGGGGTGCGGAACGGATAGCCGCCGATCTCGGTGTCGGTCGACACCTCCGGGCGTCCGCCCCGGACCAGGCAGACGTCGGTGGACGTGCCGCCCATGTCGAAGGCGACGGCGTCGTCGTAGCCCGCCGAGCGGGCTACCGCCCCCGCTGCCACCACCCCCGCGGCCGGCCCCGACAGCAGCGTGTGCACGGGCGCCTGCGCGGCGAACGCGATCCCCGCGGTGCCCCCGCCGGAGGTCATGACCGTGATCGTGGCGTCGGGCAGCCGGTCGGCCAGGCCCGACAGGTAGCGCCCCATGACCGGGGCCACGGCGGCGTTGAGCACGCAGGTGGAGGTCCGCTCGTACTCGCGGAACTCCGGCAGCAGGGTGCTGGAGCGGGTGACGGGGACGTCGAGCGCGTCAGCCAGGGCCGCAGCGAGCCGCTGCTCGTGCTCCGGGCCCACGTAGGAGAACAGCAGGCTGATCGCCACCGACTCGGGACGCAGGTCGGTGACCGCCGTGACCACCCGGTCGACCTCGTCGCCGGTGAGGGCGATGACCGCCTTGCCGTCGGGTCCATTGCGCTCGGCCACCGCGACGACGAGGTCGCGGGGGACCAGCGGCTCGGGGCGGGTGGCCTGCAGGTCGTACAGCGCGGGCCGGTCCTGGCGGGCGATCGCCAGGACGTCGGCGAAGCCCTCGGTGACCACCAGGACGGTGCGCGCGACGTCGCGCTCGAGCAGCGCGTTCGTCGCCGTGGTCGTGCCGTGGGCGACGAGCGTGACCGGGCCCTCCGGATGGCCCTCTGCCAGCCCGTCGACCACGGCTTCGCCCTGGTCGTCGGGGGTGGTGGGGACCTTCACCGCCCGGGGACGGCCGCCTGCGGTGACGACGACGTCGGTGAAGGTCCCGCCCACGTCGACGCCGGCACGGGACCGGCTTGGGCTCTGCGAGGGGCGGTCGCTCACCGGGTCTCCTCCCCGCCCTGGCGTCGCCGCAGGTGTGCCCGGCCCGTGCCCGCTCGAAGCGCGACGCCGGTCGGCGCGACCCGAGCCCCGGCTGGATACACTGCCTGGCAGCAGCCGCTGTTCGACGGCAGGGGCGTGTGGTGCAGCAGGATCTGGGCATCGGCTTGGGGGCGGTCGCGCTGGTCGTGGGCTTCCCACTGCTGCTCATGTGCCTGCTCTGGCTGCTGGGCCGGCTGGAGGCCTGGATGCTGGAGCCCGACGAGCGCGCCGCGGCCGTCACCCGGCTGCTCGAACAGGTCGACGAGGCCGAAGAGGTCGAGCGGGCCGTCACCCGGCTCATGGCCCGGGTTGCCGACCGCCCCGCCGGTGAGCGGCCCAGCCAGCGGCCCGGCAGCCGCCGCGCCGGCTGACGCTACACTCGGCCGCTGCCGAAGCGATCCTGTGCCCGGAGTTGCCCTGCTCGCCGAGCTGCGCTGGCCGATCCTCGAGCGCATCCCTGTCGTCGGCGACCTCGCCGTGTCGCCGCACGGCATCAGCATCGCGGCGGGCTTCCTGCTGGGCGCCCAGGTCATGCTCCGGCGGGTGCAGCGCCGCGGATTGGCCCGCCGGCACGTAGGCGACAACCCCGAGGCCGTGGTGCAGGCGATCCTGGTCCGCGCCGTGCTCGGCACCATCGTGGGCGCCCGCTTCTTCTACGTCGTCACCCGCCTGGAGGAGTTCCCCAGCCCGCTGCAGTTGTTCCCCGTGTGGGAGGGCGGCCTGAGCCTGCTGGGGGGTATCACCGGAGCGATCCTGGCGGGCATCCCGTACGTCCTGCGACGCGGCTACAGCATCCCGCTGCTGCTGGACTCGGTCGCCCCCGCGCTGGCGGTGGGCATCTTCGTCGGCCGCATCGGCGACCTGGTCATCGGCGAACACCTGGGCGGGCGCACCGACTTCCCGCTGGGCTGGCGCTGCACCGGCGCCTACGGCGATCCGGCCGCACCGCACCCGTGGCCCGGCCCGCAGGTGCAGGGCTGCTATGACGCCACGCTGCACCAGACCGCGCTGTACGACTTCCTCGCCGCGGGCGCGGTGTTGGCCGTCCTGGTCCTGTTGGAGCGCAGACCCCGCTTCGACGGCTTCTTCATCGTCGCCTTCGCGCTGCTGTACGGCACCGGGCGCTTCCTGTCCGACTTCGCCCGCGAGGCCGACAAGGACCTGCTGGGCACCTTGACCGGCACCCAGCTGGCCGCGCTGGCCGCGGTCGTCGGCGCGCTGGGCTGGGTGGCGGCGACGAGGCCCGACCGCCGGACGCCCTACGCCTGGGACCCCCCGGACTTCGACCATCCCTGGGCCGGTGCCCGAGGCGGCGAGGGTGGGCGCCGGGCGCCTTCCTGACACCCTGCAGGAGCTCCAACAACCCCTGGGACAGCGCCGGGGGCATGGGTATGCTGCGCCCATGGATCACGCGCGGGGCGCGGAAGGCCACCGGTACTTCGAGGGGCTGGCCGTGTCCCACGTCCTGGGGGGACTGGACGACTCCGAGGGGCGGGTGTTCCGCTCGCACCTGCTGGAGTGCGGCGTCTGCCGGGCACGGGTCGGCGAGCTGCGGGCGATCGCCCACGAACTCGCCGACGTCGAGCGCGACGAGCGACGGGTCAAGGCGGCCAGGGCCATCGAGACGAAGCGCCGGGAGGTCGAGGAGGAACCCCCCGAGCCGTCGGCGTCCAGCCCGCGGTCGGTGCAGGTCGCCGCGCTGCTGGGCCTGGTGGTGATCATGGGGCTGGCGGCGTGGGCCTTCACGTTGCGGGGCACCGTGACCAACCTGCAGCTGGCTGTCGACCAGCTGCTGAAGGCCAGCACCGTTCGTGAGCTCGGCGCCCCGTGGAGAGTCGTCCCC
>DASZOD010000059.1:0-2896 GCA_035550935.1 Egibacteraceae bacterium
GTGCCGCCCCGTCCTCCGCGTCAGCCCCGGCCCCCGGTGAGCCCGTCCGCCACCGGCATGCCCGTCGAGCGCCGGCGACGGGTCGACCAGGAGCTGCCGAAGGAAGGGTCCGGCAAGCGCCACATCCCTCCGCCCGTGCGCCCCGCGCCAAGGCAGCAGCCACCCCGGCCGGCGGCGCCGGCCCGCCCCGGCGCACCAGGCGCGCCGGGCGCTCCCGGCGTCGGCGCGCCCGGCCGGCCCAAGAAGGCCAGGAAGGGCAAGCGCAGGAAAGAACCCACGCTGCAGGAGCAGTTCGAGGCCGCGGCGCAGCCGCGGCGCTCGCGGGCGGAGCCGGTCCGAGCTGCCGTCGAGGGGCCGGTGGACGTGCTGCCCGGGATCACCGTCGGCGAGTTCGCCAAGCTGGTGGGGGTCAGTCCCACCGACGTCGTCCGGGTGCTGTTCGGGATGGGGGAGATGCTCACGGTCACCCAGTCCATGTCCGAGGACCTCGTCGAGCTCGTCGCCGCCGAGCTGCGCACCGAGGTGCGCTTCGTCACCCCTGAGGAGGTCGAGTTCGGCACCGAGCCCGAGGACCGGCCCGAAGACCTCCAGCCGCGGGCCCCGGTCGTCACGGTCATGGGTCACGTCGACCACGGCAAGACCCTGCTGCTGGACGCCATCCGGGAGACCGACGTCGTCGCAGGCGAGGCCGGGGGCATCACCCAGCACATCGGCGCCTACCAGGTGACGAAGGACGGCCGGGCGATCACGTTCATCGACACGCCCGGCCACGAGGCGTTCACCCAGATGCGCGCCCGCGGAGCCAGCGTCACCGACGTGGCCATCCTCGTGGTCGCCGCCGACGACGGCGTCAAGCCCCAGACCGTGGAGGCGATCAACCACATCCGCGCCGCCGACGTCCCGATCATCGTCGCGGTCAACAAGGTCGACAAGCCCAACGCCGACCCCACGCGGGTGCGGACCCAGCTCACCGAGCACGACCTGGTGGCCGAGGAGTTCGGCGGGCAGACCACGATGGTCGACGTGTCGGCCAAGACGAAACAGAACCTGGATGACCTGCTCGAGATGGTCCTGCTGCAAGCCGACGTCGCCGAGCTGAAGGCCAACCCCAACCGGCGCGCCCGAGGCGCGGTCATCGAGGCGCACCTGGACCGGGGCCGCGGCGCGGTCGCCACGGTGCTCGTGCAGCAGGGCGTCCTGCGTATCGGCGACTCGGTTGTAGCCGGCATTGCCGACTGCAGGGTCCGGGCGATGTTCGACGACCAGGGCGAGCCGGTCGACGAGGCGGGGCCGTCCACTCCGGTGCAGGTGCTGGGCTGGAACGAGGTTCCCGACGCAGGTGATGAGTTCCGCGTCGTCGACGACGAGCGCACCGCCCGCGATGTCGCCGCCAACCGTCAGGCCCGGCAGCGTCGCCTGGAGCTGGCGGAACGCCGCACCCTGTCGTTGGAGGAGCTGTCAGGGGCGATCGAGGCAGGCCAGCTGCAGACCCTCAACCTCATCATCAAGGGCGACGTGGCCGGATCCGTCGAGGCGCTGGCCGACGCGATGAACAAGCTCGAGCTGCCGCAGGTGAAGGTCCGACTGGTGCACAAGGGCGTCGGCGCGGTGACCGAGAACGACGTCAGCCTCGCCGAGGCGTCCGACGCGATCATCATCGCCTTCAACGTGCGCCCGGAGGCGAACGCCCGGCAGGCGATCGAGGAGACCGGGGTCGACCTGCGTCCGTACTCGGTCATCTACAAGGCGGTCGAGGACATCGAGAAGGCGGTGCGGGGTCTGCTTGCGCCGGAGTTCGAGGAGGTCACCACCGGGCGGGCCCAGGTCCGCGAGCTGTTCAAGGTGCCGCGCGTGGGGTTCGTGTATGGCTGCTACGTCACCGAGGGCGCGCTGCGTCGCAATGCCGCCGTGCGGGTGGTCCGCGACGGCGTGGTGGTGGCCGACGACCGCGTGAGCTCCCTGCGGCGCTTCAAGGAGGACGTCGCCGAGGTCACGGCCGGCTACGAGTGTGGGGTCGGCCTGGACAGGTTCCAGGACGTCAAGGTCGGCGACGAGCTCGAGGCCTACGAGAGCCGGGAGGTGGCGCAGAGCTGACGTCGCACCGCCGCTGCCCGCGTCGGTTCCCGTGATGTTCGCCGCGCTCGTGAGCCTGGACCTGCACATCCCGGCGGTGGGCTCGCTGAAGGGCAAGCGCGCGGTGATCCGTGCGCTGGTGTCACGGCTGCGTCAGGAGGTCAACTGCTCGGTGGTCGAGATGGACCACCAGAACCTGTGGCAGCGGGCCGGGATAGGGGTGGCGGTCGCGGCGGGCTCCGAGACTGGTGCCCGCAAGGTCGTCCAGCAGGTCGAGAAGATCGTGGCCCGCGACCCGAGAGTGGAGATCATCGCTTTTCACACCGAACTCGTCGTCCCGGAGCACTGATGAGCTACCGCATGCGTCGGGTCAACGAGGCGGTCAAGGAGGTCCTGGCCGAGCTGCTGCCGGACCTGAAGGACCCCCGTGTCGGCTTCGTCACGCTCACCGACGTGCGCACCAGCGCCGACCTGCGCGCCGCCGAGGTCTTCTACACGGTGCTGCCCGCCGACGAAGAGTCGCTGGCCGCGACCGCCGCTGGGCTGCGCAGCGCCACGCCCCTGCTGCGCCGGGAGCTGGGCGCTCGGCTGCGGCTGCGCTACGTCCCCGAGTTGCGCTTCAGCCACGACCCGCTGCCCGCCCACAGTCGGCGGATCGAGCAGCTGCTGGCCGAGGACGCCACCGGCGACCGACCCGACGCTGCCGGCGGGGGGGCTCATGACGAACGGCGGCGGTGACCGCATGGACGGCGTCCTCGTCATCGACAAGCCGGCCGGCATGACCTCCCACGACGTCGTCGCGGCCGTGCGACGGGCGCTGGGG
>DASZOD010000060.1:0-15011 GCA_035550935.1 Egibacteraceae bacterium
AGACGTCCCAGCCGGGCGGGGCCGCTGCTAGCGATCGGGCAACGGTATCCATCCTCGACAGACCCGGCGATGCAGTCCTTCGGGCTGAGTACGGAGTAGCTGCTGATGACAACTCAGTCAGTGGATTGCCGGCGCTGGATCAGCCGCTTTCGTAGGCCGCAGCGGCTTGGGCACGGTCGCGCAGCCCGAGGTTGGCGAACTCACGTCATGTGGGTCTTCACCGTCGCCTCGTTGAGGTGCAGTGACCTGGCGATCTCGGCGCTGAACAGGCCCCGTGCGACCTGTTTGAGGGCCTCCACCTCTCGATCGGTGAGCCGGTCGAGTGACTCGGGTATGCGGGCTCCCGGCTTCGGCCGGGACACGAACCGCTCGAGCAGCCGAGTGATCGCGGACGCGACGAGCGCGTCGCCACCGGCGACCACCCGCACGGCATGGACCGGGTCGGCGGGCGCGACGAGTTCAGCAGGAACCCCTGGCGCCATCCGTGGCCGGTTCGGAGACGTACTCGTCAAGGTCGAAGGTCGTCCGGTTCAGCAGCAGAGGCCCCTATTGACCGAGAGCGTGTAAATCTGCTAGGAATGGCATATCCGGCTTGCGTGTGGGACGGGCGTCCCGCCATGCGCTCACTCGGCGACAACGGGGGAGGCCGCAGCCGAGCATTCGGGGAAGTCCCTTCGTCCTGCGTCGGGCTGCCGGCCAAACGTCGGGCAAGGGGCTCACCCAGTCTTGGCGGGCCGTGTCCTGCGTCCGCGCGACGCTGAGGATATTGGACCGGCTAGGAAAGGAGGATCCGGTGTCTCATGGTCATGTCAGACCGCTCGTTCCGAGTTTGCGGTGGTCAGCCAGAGCTAGGGTTGGAGTTGTGGGGCTGCTCATGGCGGCCGTGTCGCTGTTGGCAGCCGTGCCGTCCGCGGCGCAAGACCTGACCGTTGGGTTGTCCATCGACCCTGTCGGTACGGTGGATCCCAGGACCGGGGACGTCACCATCACGGGCACGATCACCTGCTCCCCGGCTGCCGACTTCGCCGGCGTCGACGGCGAGGTGCGGCAGCGCGTCGGGCGCCAATTCATCAGCGGCTTTTTCTTTACCTTCTCTGAGCCCTGTGTGGGCGAGACCCCCTTCGTGGGCGAGGTACAAAGGCCGTCCGGCGTCTTCAAGCCTGGCACGGCCACGGTGGACGCGTTCGCGTTCGGCTGCATCGAAGGCGAAGACGAATTCGTCTGTGACGACGACTTTGAAACCGCGACGATCAGGCTGCGCCCGACCCGGGGATCGCGCTCGTAGATCCATCCATCGGCCGCGGGGACGCAGCCGGTCAGCGACACCGGGGGGCACAACTGCCCTGGGGACGCTTTGGCGTCGGCCACTCGAAGACCTGCCGGGCGTCGTCACCTAACCGCTCCCGCTCACCTTCGAGGTGATCCTTCATCACCATCGCACCACGGGCGGTCACCATCACCATCGCCTGACCAACTCGAACGCCCCCCATGCAGTTTGGCCCGACGCGCTGTCCGCGGGCCTGGCCGGCAGGTGGCGTGTGGCCTGTCGCCGCCATCGATCACCCGCTCGTGCAGCGCTACATCGCACGCCTGGTCGCTGAGGGAAAGAGCCCGAACACCGTGAAGCGCATCTAGAGTGTTGCGCGCCAGGTGTTCAAGGTCGCCCGCCTCTCCGGCGCCCTCCGCTACAACCCGGCCGCCGAGGTCCAGCTGCCGTCCGTTCGGCGCTACCGGGCGGCCGTGCTGGATGCGCGGCAGATCGCCCAGCTCGTCGAGTCAATGCCGGCTCCTTTCGACTTGGCCGTGCTGTTCTGTGCCTACACCGGCCTGCGGGCGGGCGAGCTGTGGGCGCTGCGGCTGCGGCATGTCGACCTGCTGCGCCGAACCGTCCGTGTGCAGGACGCCGTCAGCGAGGTCGCCGGCGGCGTCGTGTTCGGGGAGCCCAAGAGCGAGACGAGCCGGCGGACGATCGCCTTGCCGCGGTTCCTGTGCGAGCGGCTGTACGAGCACCTCGTGACCCGCCCAGGCGACCAGGACGCCATGCTCTTCGCCGACGCCAAGGGGCGGCCGATCCGTCACACGGCGTTTTACGGCCGGCACTGGCGGCCGACGGTGGCGCGGCTCGCCGCCGCCGACCCCACGTTTCCCGCCGGGCTGCGGTTCCACGATTTGCGACACACGGCGGCCAGTCTGTTGATCAACTCCGGGGCCGACGCCAAGGCCGTCCAACACCGGCTCGGACACAGCACGACGGCACTGACACTCGACACTTACAGCCACGTCTTCGACGTCCGCGACCGCGCACTCGCGGACGCCCTCGACGAGACCTTCGAGCAAATCAAGGCACACGCGCGGAGGGCCGCTGATCACGCGCAGCCGGACGCCGCCGGGACGCTCAACCCGAAGTGGTTCAACCTTCAATGGGGCTATATGGGGGCTGCCGACGCCGACGACCCCGCACCCACCGCGCCCAGGATCCCCTCCGACCAGAGCGATACGGCCTCTGACCAGCGGAAACGGGCTCTAGCGGAGGCGGACGGGAATCGAACCCGCCAGGACAGCTGTGCTGCCCTCATCGGTTTTGAAGACCGAGGGGCCCACCAGGAACCCAGACGCCTCCCCGCCTGACGATGCTACCCTCGCCAGCGTCCACGGCAGCTTGCCGCACAGAGCCACCGACCCGAGCGGGAACGGCGCCCAGGTTTGCGGGCGATCGGCCGGCGGGGACATCACCCTGCATGAACCCTTTGGACCCCCGGTCCCGCGCCGGCTACTGGGAGGGTCCGGCCCGCTGGATCAACACCGTCCTGCTGGTGGTGGTGGGGTTCATCGGCCTGGACACCCTGTTCCGGCTGCTGCAGGCGCGGGAGGCGAACGCCATCGTCGGGTTCGTCCGCGCCGTCGCCGGCTGGTTCCTGGCGCCCTTCCGGGGCATGTTCGCCGGCCAGGACTACCTGCTCACCGCGCTCATGGCCGTGCTTGGCTACTGCCTGCTGGCGGCGATCTTCCTCGCGGTCGTGCGCAGCATCGAGGCCAGCCGCCGGGAGCACCGGCGGGGGCTGGACCCCCGCGACGAGCCCACCCGACGGCTGTAAGGGCCGCCGGCAAGGTCGCAGCGCGTCGTACCCTGGGGGCATGGCTGGGCTGCTCCACTGGGTCACCGAGGTGCCGACGCTGCGCCACCCGCTCCTGCTGGTGGCTCTGGAGGGCTTCGTCGACGCCGGCGGGGTCGGATCGTCCGCGGCCACGTTCCTGCGGCACCGCTGGCAGTCCGAGGTGGTGGCGACCTTCGACCGTGACGCGCTGATCGACTTCCGGGCCCGGCGACCGACCGCGGTGATCGACGCCGGCAAGCTGCGGCGCGTCGACTGGCCCGCGATCGAGCTGCTCGTCGCGCACGTCTCCGGGCCCCAGGACGTCCTGTTGCTGATCGGCCCCGAACCCGACATGGCCTGGTCGGCCTTCTGCGAGGCGGTGGTCGACACCTGCCGCAGCCTGGAGGTGGAAGCAGTCTTCCACCTGGGCGCCTACCCGGCGACGAGGCCCCACACCCGCCCGGTGCGGATTGTCAAGGCCACCAGCGGCCCCGGTGACCACCTGGTCCCCCAGGTCGGTGGTGCCACCGGGTACACCGGCCCGGTGGGGGTCGCAACCGTGCTGCAAGCAGTGCTGGGCGACCATGGGATCCCCGCCGTGGGGCTGTGGGCCGAGGTGCCCCACTACATCGCGGGGTCGCCCAACCCGTCGGGTGCGCTGGAGATGGCCCGGCTGGTGGGCCGGCTGGTGGGCACGGCGCTGGACACGACCGAGCTCGAGGCGGCCGCCAAGCTGCACGTCGAGCAGGTCGACGGGGCCGTGGCCGAGCACCCGGAGGCTCGCCAGATGGTCGCCGCTCTCGAGCGTCACGTCGACGCCGGCGGGATGGAGCAGGAGCTGCCCTCCGGGGAGGACATCGCCGCGGAGATCGAGCGTTTCCTGCGCTCGCAGTCCGACTGACCGCCTGCCCCCGCCCGCCGGCCGCCCCTGCGCGCCGATCGACGCCGGCGCCGACGGCGGATCCTCTTGAGGGCGACCGCCCCGGCGGTGGCGGTCGGTGGGATCCCCTACAGTTGGCCCAGCGAGCCCGCTGCAGGAGCGCTCATGCCAGCCAGTGCCCTCCACGACCCCGTGCTGCTTGCAGACCTCGTCCACGACGCCCGGCAGCGGGTCATGGACCTCGTCGCCGACCTCAGCGACGAGCAGCTCGTCGGCCCGCTGCTGCCCACTGTCAACCCGCTGCTGTGGGAAATCGGCCATCTGGCCTGGTTCCAGGAGAAGTTCGTGCTGCGCCAGGCCTGTGGCCAGCCGCCGATCCACCACTTCGCCGACGCCCTGTGGGACTCCGGGGCCATCCCCCACGACACCCGCTGGCGCCTGGCGTTGCCGTCGCGGGAGGACACCCTGGCCTACCTGGGGCAGGTGCGCGACCGGGTGACCGAGCGGGTCCTGGACCCGGCCGCCACCGATGTCGTCCGCCACTTCGCCCTCTACACGGTGTTCCACGAGGACATGCACACCGAGGCGATCACCTACACCCGCCAGACGCTGGGCTACCCGCCGCCCACGCTGCCGGGCGTGGCGGAGCCTGCCCCGGGCGGCGACGGAGCGGGGCCGCTGCCCGGCGACGTCGCGGTGGCCGGCGGCACCTTCGAGCTCGGCGCGCTGCGCAGCCAGCCGTTCGCCCACGACAACGAGAAGTGGGCCCATCCGGTGACCGTCCAGCCGTTCGCGATCGCCCGAGCGGCGGTGACCCAGGCCGAGTTCGCCGCCTTCGTCGAAGACGGGGGCTACGGCCGCCGGGAGCTGTGGGGCGACGACGGCTGGCGCTGGCGCCAGGACGCCGGCGCCGCCCAGCCGGTCTACTGGGTCCGGACGCGCGAGGAGGGCTGGCGGCGTCGCCACTTCGACGCCTGGGTGGCGCTGGAGCCCCACCGCCCGGCGATCCACGTCAACTGGTACGAGGCCGACGCCTACTGCCGCTGGGCCGGCCGGCGGCTGCCGACCGAGGCCGAGTGGGAGCTGGTTGCCGCGGCGGCACCCACCGACACCCGCCCGACGGCGACCGCTGGGCGCTCGCCGTCACCCTCCGCCCAGGCCCCAGGCCAGCGGCCCGCCAGGCGGCTGTTCCCCTGGGGCGACGAACCTCCCGGCCCGCAGCACGCCAACCTCGACTGGCAGGCCATGGGCCACGCCGACGTCGGGGCGTACCCGGACGGCGACAGCCCCGCGGGCTGCCGGCAGCTGCTGGGCAACGTGTGGGAGTGGACCGCCAGCACGTTCGGTCCCTATCCCAACTTCGAGCCCGACGCCTACCGTGACAACTCCGAACCATGGTTCGGCAGCCGCAAGGTTCTGCGCGGGGGCGCCTGGGCGACCCGCTCGAGGCTGCTGCGCAACACCCTGCGCAACTACTTCACCCCCGACCGGCGCGACGTGCTGGCCGGGTTCCGAACCTGCGCCCCGGCGGGATGAGGATCTGCCTGGTCACCCCTGCGCCGCCGCGGTCGCGCCAGGGCAACCGGGTGACCGCCGAGCGCTGGGCGCGGATCCTGCGGGGCCTCGGCCACGACATCGTCACCGCCGAGGCCTACGACCGTCAGCGCTGTGACGTCCTCGTCGCCTTGCACGCCCGTCGCAGCGCCGCCTCGGTCGAGCGCTTCCGCGAGCGCCGACCCGTCTCGCCGCTGGTCCTGGCGCTCACCGGCACCGACGTGTACCGCGACATCCGTGGCTGCGAGGCGGCCCGGCGGTCGCTGGCCCTGGCCGACCGCTTCGTGGTCCTGCAACCGCTGGCGGTCGACGAGCTGCCCGAGCACCTGCGCGGACGGGCCCGGGTCATCTACCAGTCCGCGCGGCCGCCGCCGGGACGCTCGCCGCCCGCCGCCGGCGTCTTCCAGGTCGTGGTGCTCGCCCACCTGCGCCCGGTCAAGGACCCGCTGCTGGCCGCTGCGGCGGCCCGCCGCCTGCCGCCCGAGTCGCCGGTCACCGTCGTCCACCTGGGAGCGGCGCTGGAGGCCGAGCTGGCCGCCCGGGCGCGTGCCGAGCAGGCCTGCAACCCCCGCTACCGCTGGCTGGGCGAGGCGAGCCGCGACCGGGCGCTGCACACCCTGGCCCGCAGCCGGCTGCTGGTGCTGACCTCGACGCTGGAGGGCGGCGCCAACGTCGTGACCGAGGCGCTCGCCTGCTCGGTGCCGGTCCTGTCGACCCGCATCCCCGGCTCGGTGGGCATCCTCGGCCCCGACTACCCTGGATACTTCCCGGTCGGCGACGCCGCCGGCCTGGCGGCGTTGCTGGAACGCGCCGAGCGCGACGACGAGGGCTTCTACCAGGGCCTGCAGAGACGCTGTGAGGCGCTGCGGCCACTGGTTGATCCCGCACGAGAGCGGCGCAGCTGGCAGCAGCTGCTCGCCGAGCTGGCTGCGGGGTGAGACGTCCGCGGGGGGGAGCTCCCGGCCCGGAAGGCTTGGGCGCGCCGGGCGGTTGGGAACGGTGGCGACCACGGTTGCCGAGCCGCCGCCGACGGCGAACCCGGAGGATCCCATGAGCGACACCGCCACGATCAAGGACGCCACCGAGGCGACCTTCGCCGCCGACGTTCTGGAGGCCAGCCGCTCCCGTGCGGTGGTGGTGGACTTCTGGGCCCCCTGGTGCGGTCCCTGCCGCCAGCTGTCGCCCCTGCTGGAGCGAGTGGCCAACCGTTACGCCGGCGAGGTCGACGTGGTCAAGGTCAACATCGACCAGGCGCCGAACCTGGCCCGCAGCTACCGGGTGCAGAGCATCCCGGCGGTCAAAGCCTTCCGCGACGGCGATGTCGTCGCCGAGTTCGTCGGCGTCCAGCCCGAGCCCGTCGTCGAGCGCCTGTTCGCCACGCTGACGCCGTCGCCGGCCGAGCGGCTGGTCGCACGGGCCGCCGCCGCCTCCGCCGACGACAAGGAGCGGTTGCTGCGTGAGGCCGTGAAGGTGGACTCCGCCCACGGCCCAGCGGTGGTCGCCCTGGCCCGGCTGTTGAGCGAGCGAGGTGACGTCGGCGACGCGCTGCAGCTGCTCGACCGTGTCCCCGGCGACGAAGAGGCCCGCCGCCTGCGCGCCGAGCTGCGCTTGGCCGCTGCCCGCCTGGACCGGGCAGAGCTGGAGGCGCTGCGGGCGCGCGCGGACGCCGGGGACGGCGAGGCACGACTGCGGCTGGGCCGGGCGCTGGCGTCGGAAGGGCGCTACGACGAGGCGCTGGCGACCCTGCTTGAGGCGGTCCGGGAACCGGCGACGCGGGAGGAGGCCCGCGGCGCGATGCTGGAGATCTTCCAGCTGCTCGACGGCGGCCACGAGCTGGTCCGCCGCTGGCGCTCTCGGCTGGCTTCGGCGCTGTTCTGAGGCGGCGGGCACCGGTTGTGGCGGGTCCCGACGCCGGGGAGGACGAAGACCATGGGAGAGCCAAACGAGGTGGAAGTGGTGGCCGACGCCGAGGCCGAGGACGAGGCTCGCAGCGCGATCAACGAGCCGGCCAAGCTCATGCGTATCGCGCTCATGCTGCGCGAGATGCAGGAGGAGGTGCGCAGAGCTCCGCCGGATCAGGCCGGCCGGGAGCGGCTGCGTGTGGTGCACGAGCGCGCCGTACGGGCCATGTGCGACGTCCTCAGCGAGGACCTGCAGGAGGAGTTCAGCGAACTGGCGCTGCCCTTCGGCGAGGGCACGCCGACCGAGTCGGAGATCCTCATCGCCCAGGCGCAGCTCATCGGCTGGCTGGAGGGCCTGTTCCAGGGGATCCAGGCCGCGATCTTCAACCAGCAGCTGGCGGCCAGACGCCAGCTGGAACAGCTGCGTCAGCGCGGCCTCCCGCCGGGCATGGCACCGTTCGGGCAGCGGGCCACTCCCGAGGGGCCCCAGCCGGGCACCGGGCAGTACCTGTAGGCACGGCGCCGCCCCGGCGACAATCCCTCGGTCGTCACCTCCCCGCGACCAGGGCGGCGCCCCGCCATCTGTCCAGTGCCGCCGGGGAGCCCACCAGCCACACGCCGTGTGTGATGGCCTCGATCGCGGTTGCGACGGCGAAGCTGCTCGCGCCACTCGGATGGGGTCCACACGATCGGCTCGATCCGTGCGGCTGACCGGCGGAGCGCGTCGCCCAGATCCTCCGGCACCACGACCCCGAGGCGCTCCTCGACGGTTGCTTCCTCGCCCCGGTCAGTCGTGGGTGCGGCAGATGCGCACCCACAGGTCGTGGAACCCGGCGATGCCGCCGAAGAAGGCGCCGATCTCCAGCACCCGGACGGTCTCCAGCAGGTCGGGGTGGGTGGGGGTGGCGGCGGGCAGCTTGGTCAGGGCGTCGGCGAAGGCCTCGTCGAAGCTGAGGGCCTTGGAGAAGCCGGTCGCCTCGTCGGCACCCTCGGCGCAGGTCACGGGAGCGTCCTGGCCCACCGCCTGGGCGTAGGCGCCAAGCTCGGCGCCGCAGTCCTCGACCGCCACCTGGTCGGAGCCGTCGGCATGGTGGACGGTGACCTGCTCGGGGCGGGTGGCGCCGATGAAGAAGCTCTCCGAGCGGCGGAAGGGAGTGATCACCTGGGGGAACAGACCGGGCCGCTGACAGCGCAGGAGGCTGAACTGCGGCGGGAAGACCTCGATCGGGCTCTGCTCGATGTCGGCGTACCAGCCGGGCGAGGGCAGCTCGCCCTCGGCCACGATCAGCAGGTGCTCACGGGCGTGGAACGCCCGGATCGACGTGCGGGTGGACAGCTCGCATTCGGGCTTCATGGCAGCACCTCCACTGCGCTGTTGTTGGGGACGTCGCTGGTACTGGTGCCGCCGTCCAGCACCCACCCCGGCGGGCAGGGCAGCGTCGCGTACATCTTCCGCAGCGCGGCCGCGTCGTGGTGGAACCAGCGGCGCATCCACGTCCGGTAGGCGCTGGCGGCGACGCCCTGGCGGGATGGGTCGGCGCCCACCCGGGCGATCAGGTGGGCGGCGTACATGCCCGACAGCAGCGCGCGCAGCACGCCGTGGGAGCAGGCCGGGTCCAGCACCGCGGCGGCGTCGCCGGCCAGGAAGTAGCCGGGGCCGGCGCAGCCGGGGACCAGCCGCCAGGTCACGTCGGCGCCGCGGGCGGCCGCTTCGTGGGCCAGCCCGCGCAGCTCCTCGGGCACTGCGGCGGCGTCGGGGCCAGGATGCAGTGCCAGCCTGGTCCAGTGGTATCGCCCCGGGGCCACCCGCGCGGTCCACGTCCAGCCCGTCGAGTCGGCCCGCAGCGCCGGGGCGTCGTCGCGCTGCGGGAGCCGGCCCCGGGCATAGCCGTAGCGGGCGACCAGCCGCGGCGAGCAGCGGACCACCGCCAGGCCCAGCCGGCGCGCCAGCCAATGCCCGCCGCCGGAGGCGTCGACCACCACGGCGGCCCGCAGGGCCCCCTCGGGCGTGTCCACGCCGGCCACCCGGCCTGCCTGCAGCAGGGGGCGGACCGGCCGCAGGGGGCGGCGGACGTCCACGCCGACCTCGGCCGCGCGCTGCACCAGGATGGCGTCCAGGGTCGCCCGGTGCGCCTGGCAGCCCTCCCAGGGGCCGGCGGCGTCGGCGCCGTAGGCGGCGAAGGCCGCCGGGGCGTCCCAGTCCACCCAGTGGCCGCGGTGGCGGGGGAAGCCGGCGACGCGTACCCGCTCGGCGACGCCAAGCTGCGCCAGCGGCGGGTCGACGCCAGGGTGCAGGCTCTCGCCGGGACGCTCGACGGGGCCGGGGGCGCGGTCGACGAGCACGACCCGCAGGCGCTGGCGGGCGCACCAGATCGCCGCGGCGGCACCGGCCGGCCCGGCGCCGACGACCACGACGTCGGCCCCGGCGAGGGAGCCCGCGCCGCCCCCGGCGGGCGCGGGCCGCCTAGACGGTGTCAACCGCCTGCCAGCCACCGCCGTCGCGGTTGACGAGGACCACCGGCAGCGCGCCGACGAACACGCCGGCGGTGGCGGCGACGACGACGTGGGCCTTGCGGTGGTCGCTGGGGTGGGCCAGCTGCTCTGCCCGCCGGCCGAGGTCGACGGCGTAGATGCGGCCCTGCAGGACGGCGCCGGCCTCGGCCTGGGCGGCCGCCAGCCGCGGGTCGGCGGGGTCGGCGACGCGGAACGACAGCACCGGCCAGCGCCGGCGGTCGGCGCGTCCGATGCCGGCCGCCAGGTAGGCGCGCGCCATGGCCAGGATCCGCGCCCGGTACTCGCCCACGTCGACCTGCGCGGTCAGTGCCAGGGTGAAGCGTCGGTCCAGGGCCTTCTGGACGTAGTCGACGTGGTCGAAGTGGGCGTACTCGACCACCTGGCGGTCGTCGCGGGTCACGAGGCGCGGGCCGGGGACGTCGTCCCAGGGAAGGTCGCCCCCGCCGCCGGCCAGAACGTGCTCAGCGCGGCGCACAGCTTGGCGTCCTCGGGAAACGGGCTGCCCAGCCCGTAGGCGGCCAGGTGCGCCGTGCCGTCGCTGCGGTCCAGGCTGGTGTCCCAGCCGGGCGCGAACACCCCGGCCGCGGCGTCGGGCAGGTGGGCGTGCCGCAGGGTCGCGGCCACGGTGAGCGGCCGGGCCTGGACCGGCCCGTCCAGCGGCAGGCTGACGATGGCGGTGACGGTGTCGTCCTCGGCGCGGAAGTCGACGCCCGGCAGCTGCAGGTTGGGGGCCAGCCGCTCGTCCGACAGCGTCAGCGGCGGCGTCTGCCAGATGCTGGCCCGCAGGGCGCTGGGCACCTGCTGGATCCACCACTCGACGAGCTCGCGCTGGTCGCAGTCGGGGTAGAAGTCCGGTGCGGTGACCACCGAGTACGCGGGCACGGTGCGCGGCAGGTCGACCGCAAGCTGGGGCACCGACGCGCCGACCCAGCCGTCGCCGGAGAAGTCGACGTAGTGCAGCGCGTCGTAGCCGCCGGCGCGGACCTGCTCAGCCACGCCCGGGACGTCGTTGAGGTCGCGCAGCGCCCCGTCGTCGCCCACGGCGTGGCGCACGTGCACGTACTCGGGGGCGCGGCGGAAGCCCTCGTCGGAGGGGATCGTCAGGCTGGGAGCGAAGCCGTTGTCGGGGTTGGGCGGCACCCGCAAGGTCAGCGGCTCGCCCTGGTAGCTGGCGGGCTCGACCAGGCGGGGGTGCACGACCGGCAGCATGAGCCCGCGGCCGTGCTCGGGGTCGGTGGACCACTCGGCGATGCCGTCGCCGAACACGAACGGCGGGTGGTCGATGTCGGGCGGCCCCCAGCCGCTGTCCGCCCCGGTGCGGCTCAGCTCCAGGTGCACCCGGCGCAGCTTCTCGTTGCGGTGCCGGGCCTCCAGGCCGACGGTCAGGTCCAGGCCGCGCAGGCACTGGGGACCGCTGAACAGCTTGTGCAGCGGCACCCAGAACAGCCGGGCGTCGTCGCCGGGCTCGTCGGGGCCGAAGAACTCCGGATGGCGCTGGCGCAGGCTGAAGTGCATGGGGCCGAAGTCGTGCTCGTCGCCGGGGCGCTGCACCGCGACGTAGGCGGCGTAGCGGGCTGGCAGCACCCGCACGGCCCGCTCGTCGTCGGCCAGGGCCACGAAGCCGCGGCGGGCGGCGTCGTAGCGGGCGGCGGCCGTGCCCACCCGCGCCACCCCGGTGCGCGAGAAGCACAGGTCGGCGTGCTTTCGGTGCACGGTCTCCGGCGCCGGGCGGTACTCGCAGGCGAACACCGCGATCGCCAGGAACGCCCCCTGCGAGCGGGCCACCAGGTCCTCGACCGACGGGGCGGCGAAGCCGAAGACGTAGTTCTCCACCGCCTCGATGTCGCCCAGGGTGGGGAAGGCCGACAGCGGGTTCCCCCCACCGTCCTGCACGACGTTCGGCGACGCCAGGGCGTGGTAGAGCAGGCTGCGGGCCGGGCGCCCCGCCTCGATGGCGCGCCGGCCCTCCGCGGCGAAGTCCTCGAAGCCGGGCACCCGCCGGTCGATGCCCGCCAGCTGCCTGACAAGTTCGCCGGCCAGGTCGTCGGCGGCGAGGTCCAGGCCGTGGCGGGCCAGCAGGTCCCCCCAGCCGGCCGGCGCCAGACGGGCGCAGAGCGCCGCGACCTCGTCGAGCAGCGTCATGGGCGTCGTCTCCGGTGGCGGGGTTCAGGCGTGGAGGCGGACCAGCTGCCGGGAGCGCGCCAGGTCGACCTGTTGACCGGGCTCGTCGCCCAGCCGCCACAGCCGCAGCCTGGCGTTGCGCCTGGCCGGGACCATCAGGGCGATCGAGCCCAGCGGCTGGCCGTCGCCGTCGCCTGCCCGGACGTGCCCGCCGGTGTAGTGGATCCCCAGCTCGTGGTCGGGGCTGTGTGGCTTGGCCTTCGTGGTGGTCGGCTCGAGCGCTTCGCGGATGGACTCCAGCGCCAGCACATGGGGGAAGTTGTAGCGCCCTCCCCCCGCCACCGACGACACCAGCGCCAGCCGCGGGTTGATGCGCTCGACCAGCTCGAGGTTCACCCCGTGCTTGGACGCGTGGTGGGAGACCTTGAAGACCTGCGCCCGCAGGTGGTCGCGGCCGTGGGCGGCGCGCAGCTCCTCGTACAGGGCGGGGTCGCGGCCCCGCATCAGGTGGGGGAAGTCGACCGTGGCCTGAGCCCACGAGGTGGTCTGGGCGTCCGCGCCGAGGATGATCGCCCAGGGCGCGTCCAGCCGCAGGTAGACCCGGTTGTTGTGCTCCGGCTGGCGCTCGTCGGGTTGGTAGGCGACCCGGCCCGCGGGGAACTCGACCTTCAGCGCGATCGAGGCGTCGTTGATCTCGGTGCCGTAGGTGTCGAAGCGGTTGCGCAGGCCGATGCCCGGCGCCAGCACCGTCAGCCTGACGTTGCCCACGTAGCAGGAGGTGCCGCTGGTGGGCTGGACGTGGATGACGCCGGGATGCTCCTCCAGGGCGACCATGGTCTCCATGAACGCCCCGGAGGGATGGTAGTAGCCCGGCTCCCAGTACTGCTCGATCTGCCCGCCGAAGCGCCGCAGGAACTCCGGCATGCCACCCACATGGTCGTTGTGGGGGTGGGTGCCGACCGCCACCGGGAACAGCCCGGGGGTGTCCAGTGCCGGCAGGACGCCCTCGTCGGCCAACCTCTCCAGCAGCGCGGGCAGCTTGCCGGTGGTGGCCACGTCCACCACCACCGCCCGGCGGTGGCCGCTCTGGCGGTCCGCGGGCAGCAACAGCAGCTGGGTGTCGCCGTCGCCGACGTTGAGCAGGAAGTACACCAGCTCGTCGGGGGCCTGACGGCAGGCCTCGGCGAGGTCGCCCTCGGCCGGCTCCAGCAGCTCGGCGGGCAACTCCCACGGTGCCTCAGCCACCGGCGGCTCCTTCCGTCCGACCGGGCAGCTCCGAGCGCACCGGCGCAGGCCCGGCGCTGGTGTCGGCCTGGTCGAGCATCTGCCAGGCTTGCGCGTCCTCGGCGTCGTGGACGGCGGCCACTCCGGCGTAGAAGGCCAGCTTGGCGGCCATGCGGGCCTCGGCGCTGAGGTCGTACACCGGCCCGTCGACGAGCTCGGCCAGCGGCCGTTCCCAGGCCAGTTCCCGCTGGGTCTCCAGCGCGGCGCGGGCCTCGGGCGAAAGCGTCGCGGCGAAGACGTCGCCGACCCGCGGCCGGCGCCCCAGCCAGCCCTTGTACAGCTCGGCACGCAGCGCCTTCAGCGACAGGCCGATCTCGCGCGCGGACGCCAGGTCGTCGAAGCGCAGCCGGCCGGACCCGTCGGCGGCCGGCCAGGGCAGCACGGTGACCGTGACCGCGTCGTCGACCTGTTCGTCGACGAGCACGTACGACAGGGCCTGGACGCTGTCGGCGTCGAAGCCGTGCGCGGCCAGGGGGGCGGGCAGCCAGGGTCTGCGCACCTCGCGGGCGTCCGTGGCGCTCACGGCGGTGGCCGCCACACCGGCAGGTCGGGCCCCAGCACGTCGCGGTGGTAGGTGGCCAGCGACGCTCCGGTCAGCCACCAGCCTGCGTGCACGAGCTCGTCGCAGCGCTGCCGGGGGAAGCGGTCGAAGGAGGTCGCCACCAGCGCGACGGCGGCCGGGTCGGGCGCCTGAGGGTTCGCCTTCACCCAGTCGGGCGCCGGCTCGAAGCTGGTGGCCAGCCCGAACAGCACCCCGCGGCGGCCCCAGTCGGGCGGCGGCTGACCGGCGTCGCGAGCCGCCTCCCAGGCCCTGAAGCGTTCGACCATCCAGCGTCGCCGCAGCGCGGTCGACTGCCGGTACAGCAGCGACTGCGCCAGCTGCAGGTCGCGCACCACCGGCACGCGCCCGTAGCGCCCGGTGACGAACAGCCCGCCGGCGTTGAGCGCCACGAGCAGCGCGTCGGCCAGGTCGTCGACGGGCTCCAGGCCCATGTTGTCGTAGACCCCGCCGTCGACCAGACGCAGCACGCGCCCCTGCTGGCAGGGAAACGACGGGCCCTTGAGCACCATCGGAGCCAGCAGCCCCGGCACGGCCGCCGAGGCGCCCACCGCCTGGGCCACGCGCAGGCCGGTGCCGGCGGTGGGGACCTGGCCGACGACGTAGTCGCCGACCACCTCGCGCTCGAAGCCGAACCGCACCCCGGTGGAGGTGTTGGCGGCGTTGAAGACGAACCGGCAGTCGACCGGCAGCTCATCCAGCAGCCGGCCGCCGAAGAACCAGTCGTCGAAGGCCTCGACCAGCAGGTCGGTACGGGTCCGCGGCCCCAGCAGCTTCCAGATCCTCGACGCCAGTTCGCCGCTGAGCGAACGGGTGCTCACCTGCTCGACGAACGGTCCCAGCAGGTGACGGTCGAAGGCCTCGGCGCTGAACCCCGCCTCTGCCAGCTGCGACCAGCGGCAGGCGAGCAAGCCGTTGGCGACCGACCCGCCCGACACCGACGAGGCGTGGCGCACGCTGGCCAGCAGCCCCGCGTCGGCCAGGAACCGCAGCACCCCCAGTCCGCTCAAGGTCGCCCGGAAGCCACCACCGGACAGCGCCACCGCCAGCGGCGGGGGGCGCCTCGGCGGCCGTGCCGGGGCTGCTGGCTCCGATGGTGCTCA
>DASZOD010000061.1:0-3834 GCA_035550935.1 Egibacteraceae bacterium
CCCCCACCCAGGCGACGTAGTCGAAGGGCTCGAACCAGCGGGCGACGACCGCCGCCGGGTCGGTGGTGGCGCCGGCCTGCACCGCTCGACGCTTGGCCAGCATCCGGGGCACCAGCCGGGCGTGGCCCGCCGCCCGCAGGAACGCGTCGGGGACCGTCACCGCGAGCTCGCCGGCCTTGAGCAGGCTGGTGGCGGCGACCCCCGGCAGTGCCCGAACCAACGCCCCGAGGTCGTCGTTCTTGAGCACCACCAGGAAGCGGTTGGCGAAGTTCAGCCGCTCCACCACAGCGCTGCGGCGAGGACCGGCCCCGCCTCGCTCGTGCCAGCCGCAGGCCTGCGGCGCGTACCAGGCCTGCCAGCCGCGCAAGCGCAGCCGCCAGTCCACGTCGACGTCCTCCCAGAAGGCGAACAGGTCCTCGTCGAAGACCTCGCCGTCGCAGGCGACGTCGTCGAGCGCGGCCAGCCGGTACAGCGCCACCGCGCCCGACACCCCGAACACCTCGTCGCTGCGGTCGTACTGGCCGAGGTCGCACTGGCCCTCGCCGCGGTTGCGGAACAGCCGGGTCACGAAGGCTCGGTGGCCGGTGGTGTCGAGAACCCGACGGCCCCCGGACCCGGCCCCGGTGCGCCACAGCCGTCCCTGCACCGCCGCGCGCCGCCTCCCGGCGGCGAGCACCGCCAGCGCTCGTTCGACGTAGCCGGGCTCCAGGCGGATGTCGGGGTTGCACAGCAGCAGGGCGTCGCTGCCGTTGGCGCGGGCCGCGGCCACCCCCTGGTTGGCGGCGCCCGCGAAGCCCCGGTTCACGTCGTTGGCGACGAGACGGACCGCCCGGTGGCGACGGACCAGCTCGGCGCTGCCGTCGGCGCTGGCGTTGTCGACGACGAGCAGCTCGAGGTCGGCGTGGGTCTGCGCCTGCAGGCTGCGTAGCGCCGCGTCGAGGTGGGTCGCGGTGTTCCAGTTGACGACACAGGCGGTGACCTTCACGCCGGGGAGGGCCCGTCCCGCTTGCGGTGTGGGCGCGGGCCGCCCTCCTCCTGCGGCGGGGGGACGCTGCCGGGCGGCCACACCCCCTCGGGGTTGTCCAGCCCGACGCGGGCGTTGAGCGGCGTGACGCCCGCCTCGGAGGGCTCGGCGTGGACGACGACCTCGGCGGCGCCCAGCCGGCGCTCGTGGACGGCATCGGTCTCGGCGTTGCCGACCAGCAGGTCGATGAGGTAGGTGCCGGTCAGCACGTTGAGCTCGAAGTCGAACGTCGCCCGCAGCCGCTCCCCCGGCGGCGGCGGTGCGACGTAGGTGCCGCGCCACGAGGTGCGGGTCTCGTACACCGCCGCGGGCAGGTCCGGGCGGCGCACGGCCATGCCGACGGTCAGCCCGCCCTGGCCGACGAGGTCGGCGGCGGCGGTCACCTCGACCTCCAGGCGCGCCTTGGCCCCCGAGGGCACGGGCTGGGCCGGGTCGTGGCCGGGGACGTCGAGGCGGACGTCGGTGACCCGGGCCCGCCCGTCGCCGCCGGGCGCGGCGGCCACCGACTCGGACGCGGCCGGCCCGCCACGGCCGGCCGCCATCAGCCGGGCGTAGTGGCCCAGGGCCTGCTCGCTGGGGCCGTCGAAGGCCACCCGGCCGTGGTGCAGGACGACCACCCGGTCACACAGCGAGCGCACCGCCGCGAGGTCGTGGCTGACCAGGACGACGGTCTTGCCCCGCTCCTTGAAGGAGCGCATGCGCGCCAGCGACTTCTCCTGGAAGGCGCTGTCGCCCACCGACAGGACCTCGTCGACCAGCAGGATGTCGGGGTCGACGTGGACGGCGATGGCGAACCCCAGCCGCACGTACATGCCCGACGAGTAGTTGCGCACCGGCGTGTCGATGAAGTCGCGCACCCCGGCGAAGTCGACGATCGAGTCGAACGCCGCGTCGATCTCGTCTCGGGTCAGTCCCAGCAGGGCCCCGTTGAGGTAGACGTTCTCGCGCCCCGACAGGTCCTGGTGGAAGCCCGCGCCCAGCTCGAGCAGGGTGGCGACCCGGCCGTTGACGGCGACGGTGCCGCGGTCGGCGGGCAGGATGCGGGCCATGCACTTCAGCAGGGTGGACTTGCCCGAGCCGTTGTGGCCGACCAGGCCGACGCACTCGCCGTGGCGGATCGCCAACGACACCCCGTCCAGCGCGTGGAAGGCGGTGTAGTGGGCACGGCGGAAACGGTACAGGCGCTCCTTGAGCCCGGGGGGGCGCTCCTTGTAGATGCGGAACACCTCGTGGAGGCCCTCCACCACGATCGCGGGCTCGGCGCGCTGCTCGGCCACCTAGACCTCCTTGGCGAAGGTCACCGCCAGGCGGTCGAACAGCCAGTAGCCCAGCACCAGGGCTCCCAGCGCCCAGGCGGCGCAGACCGTCCAGGTCTGGGCGTCGGGCCAGGTCGGCCCCGGGTTCGGGCCGACCCCCCGGGGCGTGCCGTACAGGGCGCTCTGGAACAGCTGCACGAACCAGGTCATCGGGTTGGCCAGCAGCACCGGCAGGAAGCGGCGGGCCTCTGCGGTCTGCTGGACGAAGAACAGCGGGTAGATGATCGGGGTGGCGTAGAACCAGGCCAGAAAGATCACCTGGGTCAGCTCCTGCAGGTCGCGGAAGCCGACGTTGGCCGCCGCGAACAGCATCGACATCCCCGCGGTGAACAGCGTGAGCAGCACCAGGCCGCCGGCCACCGCCGGCAGGGTCTGCGGATGCAGGCCGCGGAACCAGGCGAAGATCGGCAGGGTCGCCGCCAGCGCCAGCAGGAAGTGCACGGCCTGGCTGAGCACGATCGACAGGGGCAGGACCTCGCGGCGGAAGTAGACCTTGCGGATGAGCGGGCCGTTGCCGACGATCGCCCCCACCGACGCGTTCACGCTGTTGGAGAAGAACTGCCAGGCAAGGTAGCCGGCGAGGAAGAACGTCGCGAAGTTGCCCTGCCCCAGCGGGATGCGCAGGAAGGTCGCGAACACGACGGTGAAGACGGCCGTCATGAGCAGCGGGGTCAGCAGCGACCAGACGAACCCGAGGGCGGAGTCCTTGTAGCGGACCTTGAGCTCCTTGGCCACCAGGTTGCGCAGGAGCTCCCGGGAGCGCCCCAGGTCGCCGAGCTTGGCGGTGGGGGCTGCCATACCGGGGCAGTCTACCGGCGCCCCGGACCGCCGCGCCCTGCGATCCTCAGTCCAGGGTCTCGCCTCTGGGCGCTGCCGCGCCCTTTCGGTCCTCAGAGCCAAGCAAGCCGGCCAGCGCCGCGACCGCCCCGTCGGGGGCCGGGCCGACCACCCAGCCGTAGCCGGGGCGCCCGGCCCAGAAGTCCAGCCCGGCCAGGTACGCGGCGGTGCCCTCGGGCGGCCGGGCGTCCAGGGCCGGGTTGAGCGCGAGCAGGGGTGCGGCGGCGGTCGCGGCCAGCGACGCCGCGGCCAACGCCCCCGCCCAGCCCAGCTCGGGGTCGTACAGGTCGGCGGCCACGAAGCCGTAGCCCTGCCCGGCCGCGGTGCGCCCCCACAGCTGCCGGGCGATCTCGGCGGCGGTGTGGTCGCGGGCCGGGCCCGCCACCCGCACGGTCGCCACGCCGGTGGCCGCGGCGGCGCGCTCCACGCCGCCGGACAGCGCGGCCCGGCCGCCCAGCAGGACGATGCGGTCCGGGCGCAGGTCGGCGAGCGCCTGACGGGCGGCCGGGTGCAGGTCGTTGTCGCCGCCGGGGGTCAGCAGCAACGGCACCGGGCTGCCCGCAGCGGCGTAGCCGCCGGCGGCCACGGCGTCGGGGAAGTTGCGGGCGTCGGCCAGCAGCACGGTGCGCCCGCCGCCGACCAGGTCGCGCAGCGCGG
>DASZOD010000062.1:0-17853 GCA_035550935.1 Egibacteraceae bacterium
GCTGATCCCAGATCCGACCGGCTGCCACAACCTTCGGGGTTCCGCCGTACTCGGAGCCTCAGCCAGGGCATCAACGGCCGGATAGGGTTGCTCCGAGGCCTATGGTCTCGGACGGGCCGGCCGGTAGCCTCCGTCGAACGGCATGACGTGCACACGTCGATCGGGGCGGGCCTTGCAGCTTGTTGGAGTCGGGTCAGCGGCTGGCGTCGGCGAACCACGACCACCAGTTGAACAACCCCGGCGGGTGCGTCGACATCCCTGTCGCCCACCAGGCACACGGCGAGGATGGCCCAGACCGGAGGTTCCACGGCGACAAGGGTGGGCGGCCGTCCAGGATCCCGGTCACGGGACGCTGGGTCTCGGGCAGGGCAACAGCCAGGTCTGGGTCGACGGCGGCAGCTGGTGACTGGTCGGCCCGCGTAGGACCCCGAAGCCCCCCACACATGCCGGAGGTCTTCGCTTCAACGTCGCCTTGGTCGCGGCCGCCGGGTCAGCCCCTTCCCCGTCGCGAACAGATCAGGATGGAGCCGCTGTCGCCGCCATCCGTCACATGCACGCGGGGATGGCTGGAGCGGCGGCCGTGTCAAACTTGACGCGTGAGCCAGGCGAGCGGCTACCACATGAGCTCGGCGGAGTTCCGCCGGCACGGCCACGCGCTGGTGGACTGGGTCGCCGACTACCTCGAGGGTGTCGAGCGGCTGCCGGTACTGGCCCAGGTCGCTCCGGGCGAGGTCCGCGCCCGGCTGCCCGCGCGTCCCCCCGAGCACGGCGAACCCTTCGAGGCGGTCATCGCCGACCTCGACGAGGTGATCGTGCCGGGCCTCACCCACTGGCAGCACCCGAGCTTCTTCGCCTACTTCCCGGCCAACACCTCCGGGCCGTCGATCCTGGGGGAGCTGGTCTCGGCCGGCCTGGGGGTGCAGGGCATGCTGTGGGCCACCAGCCCCGCGTGCACCGAGCTGGAGGCTCATGTGCTGGACTGGGTGGTCGACCTGCTCGCGCTGCCCGAGCGCTTCCGCTCCAGCGGCCAGGGCGGGGGCGTCATCCAGGACAGCGCCTCCAGCGCCACGCTGTGCGCGCTGCTGGCCGCCCGCGAGCGTGCCACGGGCTGGCGCTCCAACCGCCACGGCGTGCCCCCGAACCTGGCCGTGTACGCCTCGACGCAGGCGCACTCGTCGGTGGAGAAGGCGGTGCGCATCGCGGGGCTGGGCAGCGACAGCCTGCGGTTGGTCGACGTGGACGGCGCCTACGCCCTGCGCCCCGAAGCCCTGGAGCGCGCCGTCGCCGCCGACGTCGCCGCCGGGGTCACCCCCTGCCTGGTCGTGGCGACCGTGGGCACCACCTCGTCGACGGCCCTGGACCCGGTACGTGCCGTCGGAGAAATCTGCCGCCGTCACGACAGCTGGCTGCACGTCGACGCGGCGATGGCCGGCAGCGCCGCGGTCTGCCCCGAGTACCGCGGCATCCACGACGGGCTGGAGTTGGCCGACAGCTACTGCTTCAACCCCCACAAGTGGCTGTTCACCAACTTCGACTGCGACTGCTTCTTCGTGGCCGACCGCAGCGCGCTCGTGCGCAGCCTGAGCGTCCTGCCCGAGTACCTGCGCAACCCCGCCTCGGCGGCGGGCGCGGTCGTCGACTACCGTGACTGGCAGGTCCCGCTGGGCCGGCGCTTCCGCGCGCTGAAGCTGTGGTTCGTCATCCGCCACTACGGCGCCGCCGGGCTGCGCCACCACATCCGCGAGCACGTCAGCCTGGCCCGGGAGCTGGCCGACTGGATCGACGCCGACGACCGTTTCGAGCTGGCCGCTCCGGTCCCGCTCAACCTGGTGTGCTTCCGCCATGTCGGAGGCGACGACGTCAACCAGCGGCTGCTGGACCGCCTCAACGCCTCAGGCCAGCTGCACCTGACCCACACCCGCCTGGACGGGCGGCTCACGCTGCGGCTGTCGATCGGCCAGACCGCCACACGTCGGCGCCACGTCGAGCGCGCCTGGGCAGCGATCGACCAGGCCGTCAGCCAACTCGGCGGCTGACCCGCCCCGTGGACGCCGTCGTCGCGTGGACCTAGGCGCCGGCCTCCAGCTGGGCCAGCCGCCGGTCGATGTCGTCGCGCTGGCGCAGCAGCGCCGCCCGCTGCTGGGCCGGCGAGTCCAGTAGCGACACGATGTCGCCGACGGCGCTGCGCGCCTCGCGGGCCCGAGCCAGGTCGACCATCTCTGCGAAGCGGTCGGCTTCGACGACGTCGGGGTCGAATGGCACGATGCCGGCCAGCGGCACGCCGTGCTCGGCGCAGGCCCGGGCGAAGAACTCGCCATCATCGGGCAGGCGTGCCTTGTTGCCGACGCCGTAGACCCGGGCGATGCCGAGCTCGTCGGCGAGCCCCAGGGTGCGAGCGGCGGTGATCACGGACTTGCGGCTGGGGTCCATGACGACCAGCAGGACGTCGGCGTACGCCAACGTGCCGCCCGACCGGCTCAGGTGCTCCAGCCCCGCCTCCATGTCCACGATCGTGACGTCGACCTGACCGAGCGCCTCCCCGAGGAGGCTGCGCACCGTCGCGTGCCCGGAACAGGTGCAGCCGGCGCCGGCCTCGCCCACGTTGATAGCCGACACCAGGGTGACCCCCGACGGGGTGTTGCGGCCGTACGTGCCGATCAGCTGCTCGGCGGCCAGCTCCCCGCCGGCGCCGACGACCAGGGAGCGGGGCAGCGGCGGGACGGCTTCGGCCTGGCTCAAGCTCAGACCCAGTGACATCGCCAGGTTCGGGTTCGAGTCGGTCTCGACCGCGACGACGCGGCGGCCACGCTCCCGGTAGGCCTGCGCCAGAAGGGCGCAGACCGTGGTCTTGCCCGCGCCGCCCTTCCCGACGATGCCGAGCTTCATCGTGACTCCTCTCCCACTGGGCAGCAGGCCGTCGCAGCCGGAGGGACGGCTCCGGCCGCCACGACGCGGGCGTGCGTGGCGCCCAGTCTGCCAGGCGCCGCCCGCGCCCGACAGGCCGAGGAGCACACGGTGGTCGCGGCCGGTGCCGCCCGGGGCGGTTTTTGCACTGCGTCCGCCGGGATGGGATGGTCCGGTCACGGCCTGACATCGCCTTGGAAGGGACAGCCATGGCCAGACCACCCCGAGAGGTTTTCCAGCATCACGTCGAGGCCCTCGGCGCCGAGGATCTCGACGAAATCGTCGCCGACTACAGCGACGACGCGGTCTTCATCACCCCTCAGGGGGTTCGGCGCGGCAAGTCGGGGGTGCGCGAGGGCTTCCAGCAGCTGCTGGGCGAGGTGCCCGACGCCGACTGGGACCTCAAGACGACGATCTACGAGGACGACGTGCTCTTCCTGGAATGGGGTGCCGACAGCCGCGAGGCGAGCATCGAGGACGGCGTCGACACCTTCGTCTTCTCCGACGGGCTGATCCGCGTCCAGACCCTGCGCTACACCGTCCAGCCCAAGCACTGACCGGCCCCCCGCCGGTCTTTGTTGGGGCCACCGGTTCCTGGGCAGGGTAGGAGGCATGCACATCGGCATCCTCACCGGCGGGGGGGACGTCCCCGGCCTCAATCCCTGCATCAAAGCGGTCGTCAGCCGGGTCAGCGATGACGGTCACCGGGTCACCGGCATCCGCCGCGGCTGGGCCGGCTTGCTGGAGTGCCAGCCCGACGGCCCGGAGTCGGTGGCGACCTGCACGGTGGCGCTGGACCCGGCGGCGGTACGCACCATCGACCGCAGCGGAGGCACCGTGCTGCACACCTCGCGGACCAACCCCGCCCGGGTGCCCGAGGGCGCGGTACCGGAGTTCCTGCGCGGCAAGGACCGGCAGACGCCGGGGGACTTCACCGAGCACGTGCTCGGCGTCATCGAGCGTCTCCAGCTCGATGCGCTCATCCCCATCGGCGGCGACGACACCTTGTCGTACGCGCTGCGCCTGCATGAGGAGGGCGTCCCCGTCGTCGCCATCCCCAAGACGATGGACAACGACGTCTACGGGACCGACTACTGCATCGGCTTCTCCACCGCGGTCAGCCGCAGCGTGGGCTTCATCCACAGCCTGCGCACCAGTGCCGGGTCGCACGAGCGGATCGCGGTGATCGAGCTGTTCGGTCGTTACAGCGGGGAGACGTCGCTGATCGCGGCCTACCTGGCCGGGGTCGACCGGGCGGTGATCTCGGAAGTGCCGTTCGACATCGACCAGCTGGCCGGCCTGCTCATGGGGGACAAGCGGGCCAACCCCAGCAGCTACGCGATGCTGACCATCTCGGAGGGCGCGAAGCTCAAGGGCGGCGAGATGCTGGTCAGCGGACAGGCCGACGCCTACGGTCACCGCAAGCTGGGTGGCATCGGCGACCTGACCGGCGACCTGCTGAAGCAACGCACCAGCGAGGGGGTCATCTCCCAGAAGCTGGGCTACCTGATGCGTTCGGGCAGCCCCGACTCGTTGGACCTCATGGTGGCGACGAACTATGCGGTCATGGCGTCAGACCTGGCGCTGGAGGGCGCGTCGGGTCGCATGGTGGCGCTGCGCGAGGGCCGCTACACGAACGTGCCCATCAGGGTCACCCGCGAGGGAGAGAAACGCGTCGACGTCGACGCGCTCTACGACGTCGACGCCTACCGCCCGAAGGTCCGCCAGGTCGGCGGCAAGCCGATGTTCCTGTACTGAGACGGCGCTCGGCCTCGCCGGCGGGCTCGGCGTCCCCGCGCGGGTACAGTGCCGCCCATGGTCAGCGGTCACGGGACGCGCGCGGTGGTGGCGGCGCTGCTGGCCAATCTCGGCATCGCGGTCGCGAAGTTCGTCGGCTTCCTGGTCACCGGCTCCTCGGCGCTGCTGGCCGAGTCCGTGCACTCGGGCGCCGACAGCGGCAACCAGGGCCTGCTGCTGCTCGGCATCAAGCGCGCACGCCGCGACGCCTCGTCCACGCACCCCTTCGGCTACGCGCGGGCGCGCTACGTGTGGTCGTTCGTGGTCGCGCTCATGCTGTTCGTCCTCGGGTCGCTGTTTTCGCTGTACGAGGGCGCCCAGAAGTTGCGCCACCCCCACGAACTGGTCTCCCCGCTCGTCGCCGTGGGGATCCTCGTGGCTGCCATCGGCCTGGAGACGTGGTCGTTTCGGACCGCCATCCGCGAGGCCAATGCCCTGCGGTCGGGCCGTTCCTGGTGGGCGTTCATCCGCGGCACCAAGCAGCCCGAGGTGCCGGTCGTGCTGCTGGAGGACCTGGGCGCTCTCGTCGGGATGGTGCTGGCTCTGGTCGGGGTGGGGCTGGCAATCGTGACCGGTGACGCCCGCTTCGACGCGCTCGGCACCCTGGCCATCGGCGTCCTGCTCGGGGTGATCGCCGGCCTTTTGGCCTGGGAGATGCACAGCCTGCTGATCGGCGAAGCCGCCGCTGCGGAGGACACTGCCGCGATCATCGCGGCGATGGAGTCGGAGCCGGGGGTGCGGCGGCTGTTGGAGGTCAAGACCCAGCACCTGGGCCCCGACGAGCTGCTCGTGGCTGCCAAGGTCGAGCTCGACCCCAACCTGACGTTCGCCCAGGTGGTGGAGGTCATCGACGCCGCCGAGCGCCGCGTCCGTGAGGACGTGCCGGAGGCCACCGCGCTGTACGTCGAGCCGGACGTGGGCGTCGCCGGGGGGCGGGGATCCGACTAGGATCTCGCCACCCACCTAAGGAGGAGGCCGTCGATGGCACAAGAGAGCGTCTACAAGATCATCGAGTTGGTCGGCACGAGCACCGAGTCGTGGGAGCAGGCGGCGACCGCGGCGATCCAGCGGGCCGCGGGCACGCTGCAGGACCTGCGCGTCGCCGAGATCAGCAAGCTGGACCTGGCGATCGAGGACGGCCAGATCAAGGCCTACCGGGCCAGGGTGCACCTGTCGTTCAAGTACCGCGGCGAGTCTGACGAGTCGGCGGGCTAGCCGCCGCCAGGCGCTCGAACAGCGCGGCGGTGCGGGCGGCGACGGCCGACCAGCTGAAATGCTCGACCGCTCGCCGGCGGCCGGCCGCGCCGTAGCGGCGGGCGGTGGCCGGCTCGGCGACCAGGGCGTTGACCCGGTCGGCGAGGTCGGTGGCGAAGCCTGCGGGATCGCGGGGCATGCCCTGCGCGGCCGCCTCGAAGGGCACGAGCAGGCCGGTGACCCCGTCGACCACGACCTCGGGCACGCCGCCGACCGCTGTGGCCACGACGGGGGCGCCGCAGGCCATCGCCTCCAGGTTGACCAGTCCGAACGGTTCGTAGATCGACGGGCAGACGAACACCGTCGCGTGGCTGAGGATCTGGACGGCCTCCCGGCGGGCGAGCAGGCGCTCGATCCAGATGACGCCTTCGCGGCGGGCCTGCAACTCCCGGACCCGGTGGCGGACCTCGTCGCCCAGGGCCGGGGTGTCGGGAGCCCCGGCGCAGAGCACAAGCTGCGTGGCCGGGTCGATCAGCGCGGCGGCGTCCAACAGGTGGTGGATGCCTTTCTGGCGGGTGATCCTGCCGACGAAGACCACCGAGGGGCGCCGGGGGTCCACGCCTTCGCGCACCAGGACGTCGACCGCCGGGTCGGGCCGGTACTCGTCGGTGTCGATGCCGTTGTGGATGACGGTGACCCGCTCCGGGTCGACCGCTGGGTAGCAGCGCAGCACGTCCCGGCGCATCGCCGCGCTGACCGCGACGACCGCGTCGGCGGATTCCAGCGCAGTCCGTTCGCAGAAGCTGGACAGCGCGTAGCCCCCGCCCAGCTGCTCTGCCTTCCACGGCCGCAGCGGCTCCAGGCTGTGCGTGGTGCACACGTGCGGGATCGCGTACAGCAGCTTGGCCAGATGCCCGGCCAGGTTGGCGTACCAGGTGTGGCTGTGCACGAGCTGGGAGCCTTCGACGCCGGCCGCCATGGCCAGGTCGACCGACATCGTTCGCAGCGCTGACCGGTGCGCCCCACCGCCGGCCAGAGCTTGCCAGGACGTGTAGACGCCGTCGGGGCTGGCCGGCTCGTCGGGTCCGGCGAAGCGGTGGACGGCGAGCTCGACATGGCTGGCCAACGCGCGTGCGAGGTAGCCCACGTGCACGCCCGCGCCGCCGTAGACGTGCGGGGGGAACTCGCGGGTCAGCAGCGCGACCCGCAGGCGCTCGGCCACGTCAGCCCTCGACCTTCTGGCCCTTGCCGATGACCACCACGCCGTTGGGCGACACCGTGAAGCGCCGGCGGTCGGCGGCGGCGGCGACGCCGACGCGGGCGCCATCGGGGATGCGCACGTCCTTGTCGACGATGGCGTTGCGGACCAGGGCGTGGCGGCCCACCTCCACTCCCTGCATGAGCACGCAGCCGTCGACGTCGGCGTGGGAGCGGACCCGCACTCCCGGGAACAGTACCGACCGGCGCACGCAGCCTCCCGACACCAGGGCCCCCGCGCTGACCATCGAGTTCAGGGCCTGGCCTCGTCGCTGGTCGCTGTCGAACACGAACTTGGCCGGGGGCATCGGCGGGTTCCACGAGTAGATCGGCCACAGGTCGTTGTAGAGGTTGAACACCGGGTGCACGGACACGAGGTCCATGTGGGCGTCGTAGAAGGCGTCCAGGGTGCCGACGTCGCGCCAGTAGCCGCGGTCGCGGTCGGTGGCGCCGGGCACCTCGTTGCGGGCGAAGTCGTAGACGTCGGCGACGCCCGCCTCGACGAGCATCGGCACGATGTCACCGCCGACGTCGTGGTCGCTGTCGGCGTCGCGGGCGTCCTCGGTGACCGCCCGCACGAGCGTGCTGGTGGTGAACACGTAGTTGCCCATCGACGCGAACACCTGGTCGGGATCGTCGGGCAACGCGACCGGGTCGCTGGGCTTCTCCCGGAAGCGCCGGACGCCCGTACCCGGCCCCGGCTCGATGACGCCGAACTGGCCGGCTTCCCCGACGGGCACCCGGATGCCGGCCACGGTGACTCCGGCTCCCGAGTCGATGTGCTGGGCGAGCATCTGGCCGGGGTCCATGCGGTAGATGTGGTCCGCGCCGAACACGAGGACGTAGGCGGGCCGCTCGTCGTGGATGAGGTTGAGGCTCTGGTAGATGGCGTCAGCGGAGCCGGCGAACCAGCGCGGACCCCGGCGCATCTGCGCAGGCACGGTCGTGACGTAGTTGCCCAGCAACGGCGACAGCCGCCAGGTCTGGGTGATGTGGCGGTCCAGGCTGTGACTCTTGTACTGGGTCAGCACCACGATGCGCAGGAAGCCGGCGTTGACCAGGTTGGACAGCACGAAGTCGATGAGCCGGTAGCTGCCGCCGAAGGGGACCGCGGGCTTGGCCCGGTCGGCGGTCAGGGGCGCCAGGCGCTTGCCCTGCCCCCCGGCGAGGACCATGGCGAGCACGTGTGGTCGCGTCATGCGCTCACCGACCGGTCACTCCGGGTCGCCGGGATGCCCGTCCCACCACTCGGCGCGCTCCTCGCGCCGGCCGCAGGTCTCGCAGTAGGTCCTGCCCGACCACAGGTCGACCGCGACGACCCCGTGCGCCTCGTACAGGCCGCCGCAGCCCGCGCACAGCCCGTCGGCTTGGCTGGTCTGCCACTCCCCGCGGTTGGCCATGCCGCCCTCCCTGCCCGGTGTACCGACCACCGCTCACACTAGCGCGGCCGCGCTGCGGACACGCGCGTGACCGCAGCCGGGCACTCGCCCCACGAGTTCCCGTGGCAGCCCCGGGCCGGGAGTGGCCCAGGCGATGTGTAAGGAGCGGCTGGTGCGCGCAGACTGTGACCTGTCACTCCGAGACGTGGGGGTGTTGTCGATGGCGGTCACGCGCGAGCGGCTGCGCGAACTCGACGAGCTCGAACGGATGCTTCAGGCCCCGTCGGCGCCAGAGCCGGTCCGGGGGCGGCCTGCCCCACCCCCACAGGAGCGTGGTCCCCAGCGCGTCCAGCGCGGGTGGGACGCGCCAGTGTCCCACGGGTGGGCGGCGTTCGGCGTCCTGGCCTGGGTCGTGCTGCTGGGCCTGGCCATGGCCGTCGAGCCGCGTCCGGCCGAACCCGACGCCCCGGCGTTGCTCGAGTTGGCGTCGGCTGGCGTGGTCCTGGCGGTGCTGGCGGCCGGGCTAGGCTTCGGGACGCGCCGCCGCTGGGGCTTTGCGGCGTCGCTGGTCGCCGCGTTGGGGCTGTTGGTGCTGAGCCTGGCCTGTCCCGTCACCGGCCATCACGAGCTGGCCGGCTGGTGGTTCGTGCAGCTCGGCTGCGTCTCCGGTCTGGTGGCAACGAGCCTCGCCGGGCTTCGTCGCGCCTGACACGCTCGCCGCTGCCAGCAGCTCCGTAGCACCCCGTCGCGTGCTCCTCAGCGTGGCGGCAACGTCGTGGTTGCCGCGCGTCTACCCGGTCCGATAACTCCTGATCCTTCCCTCTTGCTGGAGCAGGTTCGGCAAGCCGGGCGGAGACGACAGGAGAATCTTTTCGTCGATGCCCGAGGTTGCCGACACCAATTCATCGGTGCCGAGCACCATAAGTGCCTGTTGCATGTATGGTCATGACACTGATTGACCATGTGCTGCGGGCGCGCGATCATACGCAGCACACGGGCCGTGGCACCGGACCGCGCTCAGCAGGCCGTTGATCCAGCAGCCTGCTTGCACTCTGCGTCGTGGGCGCGCGTCGCGGGCAGCGCGGCGGCGGCCACGGCCCGTGTCACAGGCTCACCAACGCTGGTGCGGCAAGCGGCGCTGCAGCGCCGAGGGTGGTCGCCCCGACGGCGGGTTGTTGCGCGGACCATCGCAAACCTTTGGCGGCGCAGCGCCACGTCGACCACGCCTGATGCGGGATGGCCGGGCGATCGTCGGACGAACTGTCAGCGGCCGAAGCGACGCAACCGCAGGGAGTTGGTGACGACGCTGACGCTGGAGAAGGCCATCGCGGCCCCGGCGATGACCGGGTTGAGCACGCCGAAGGCGGCGAGGGGGATGGCGGCGACGTTGTAGCCGAACGCCCAGGCAAGGTTCTGCACGATCGTGCGGTACGTGCGCCGCGACAGGTCGATGGCGGTGGGCACGCCCTGGAGGTCGCCGCGCAGCAGCGTCAGGTCGCCGGACTCGATCGCCACGTCGGTGCCGGTGCCCAGTGCGATGCCGAGGTCGGCCTGGACGAGCGCGGGGGCGTCGTTGACCCCGTCGCCGACCATGGCCACCGCCTGGCCCTCCGCCTGCAGGCGCTGGACTTCGCCGACCTTGTCTCGGGGGAGGACCTCCGCCAACACCCGGTCGATGTCGACCCGACGGGCGATGGCCTCGGCGGTGCGGGCGTTGTCGCCGGTGATCATCGCCACGTCCAGGCCCATGCGGTGCAGGCGCCCGACGACGGCTTCGGCGCCGTCCTTGAGCGTGTCGGCCACGCCGAGCACGCCGCGGACCTCGCCGTCCCAGCCGCTCAGCACGGCGCTCTTGCCGTCGGCTTCGAGGTGGGCGGCGGCGTCGTCGAGGCGCTCGGGCAGCAGCAGCCCGGCCTCGGCCATCAGCTTGCGCCGTCCGACCCAGACCGTCGTGGCGGGCTCGCCCGGGGCGCCGACGTCGGCGCGCACGCCGTGGCCTGCCACGGCTCGGAAGCCGGCCACCGCTGGCAGCGCCAACCCTCGTTCGCGCGCACCGGCCGCGATGGCCCCCCCGATGGGGTGCTCGCTGCCGGCCTCGACCGCGCCGGCCCGCGCCAGCAGCTGCTCGTCGCCGGTGCCGTCGCCGGCGACCACGTCGGTCAAGGCCATCTCGCCTCTGGTCAGGGTCCCGGTCTTGTCGAACACCACGGTGGTGATGGTGCGCACCCGCTCGAGCGATTCGACGCTCTTGATGAGGATGCCCAGGTCCGCCCCCCGCCCGGTGCCGACCATGATCGCGGTCGGGGTAGCCAGGCCGAGGGCGCAGGGACAGGCGATGATGAGCACGGCCACCGCGGCCACCAGACCCTGCACCGGGTCGCCCCCGAGCAGCGCCCAGCCGGCGAAGGTCGCCAGGGCCACGGCGATGACCGTCGGGACGAACACCGCCGCCACGCGGTCGGCAAGCCGTTGGGCCTGTGTCTTGCCGGCCTGGGCTTCCCGAACCAGCCGGACGATCTGCGCCAGGGCGGTCTCCGAACCCACGGCGGTGGCCCGCACCGTCAGCACGCCCCAGGTGTTCATCGTCGCGCCGGCCACCTGGTCGCCCTCAGCCTTGTCGACGGGGACCGACTCGCCGGTCAGCATCGACTCGTCGACCGCCGAGGAGCCCTGGACCACCCGACCGTCGGTGGGGATCTTCTCGCCCGGCCGGACGCGCAGCAGGTCCCCGACGACCACCTGCTCGACCGGGACGAGCCGCTCCTGGCCGTCGCGAATGATCCGGGCCTGCTTGGCACCCAGCTCCAGCAGCGCGCGGATGGCCTGGCCGGCACGGCTCTTGGCGCGCGCCTCGAAGTAGCGCCCCAACACGAGGAAGGCGATGATCAGCGCGGCAGCCTCGAAGTACAGGTCGTGGCCGCCGCTCAGCAGCCGGACGACCGAGAAGCCGTAGGCCGCCAGCGTGCCCATCGCGATGAGCGTGTCCATGTTGGCGGTCAGGGTGCGCGCCCGCCTGGCGGCCTCGCGCAGGAAGGGCCAGCCGACGTAGAACTGCACCGGCGTGGTGAGGGCGAACATCGTCCAGCGCGCCCAGTCGCGCATCATCAGGTGGCCCGGGCCCATGGCCAGCACGAGGACGACCAGGGACAGGGGCCAGGCCACGAGGACGCGGCGCAACCAGGTGCGCCGCGCCGCGGCTTCCGGGTCGGCGCCGGGGTCGGGTTCGCGCTCGCCGACCGGCTGCAGTCCGTAGCCGATGCGCTCGACGGCTGCGCGCAGGTCGGCGACGTCGACCCGCTCGGGGTCCAGCGAGACGCGCGCCCTGGCGGTGGCGAAGTTCACCTCGGCGCTGGCCACGCCGTCGTGGCGGCCGACGACGCGCTGGATGCGCGCGGCGCAGGAGCCGCAGGTCATACCCTCGACGTCGAAGTCGACGGTCCTGGCCCGGGCGGCGGTGACGTTCATGCGCTGACCCAGATCACTGTGCGGGTACCTCGTAGCCCTGGTCCTCGATGGCGCCGATCAGCGCTGCGCGGTCCGTGGGGACGTCGTAGGTCACGGTGACGGTCTTCGCCGCCACGTCGACCTCCGCGCGTTCGACCCCGTCGAGCGCCTGCAGCGCGCCCTCGATCGACTGCTTGCAGTGCTGGCAGTGGATCTCGGGCACCGTGAGCGTGTCGCTGGTCACGAGTCATCTCCTTCGCCGTCGCCTGGGCTGGGGCGTAGGACACGCCGGTCGTACTTGAGCGTCTCCATGAGCTCCTCGACGATCTCCTCGGTGCGTCCCTCGCGCATGGCCTGCGCCACGCAGGTCTCCAGGTGGTTGCGGAACACCACCCGGCTGGTGGCCTCGAGCATCCCCTGGACCGCCGCAAGCTGCTTCATGACGTCTGGGCAGTAGGCCCCGTCGGCGACCATGCGGATGACCGCGTCGAGGTGGCCCCGGGCGGTCTTCAGCCGGTTCGTGACCGCGCGATGGTGCGCATCCATGCCCCGCCATGCTAGCATGCCGACCCCACCTGGGGTGGGTCCTTGCGGCCCGCCGCCCGTCGCCTACAGGTCGTCGAGGAAGCGCCGCAGGGCCACGTTGAACGCCTCGGGGGCCTCCAGGTTGGACAGGTGAGCAGCATCGGGCAGCACCGCCAGGCGCGAACCGGCGATGCGGACGTGGAGATCCTGGGCCACCTCCGGCGAGGTGATCCCGTCGTCGCGGCCGACGAGCACCAGCGTGGGCACGTCGATGCCGTCCAGGTCCGCGGTGGAGTCGGGCCGGCCCTTCATGGCCTCCAGGGCCCCGATGAACCCGGCGGGCGGGTTGTCCATGAGCCCTCGGGCCTGCTCGACCAGCTCGGGGCGCTCACGGTGGGTCGCCTCGGCCAGCAGTCCGTCCAGCAGCTGGTCGATCAGTCCGGCCGTGCCCTCCTCGGCCACTTGGCGCTGCTGGTTCGTGCGACGCTCGAGGGCCTCGGGGCCGTCAGGCTCGGCGCGGGTATCGGCCAGGACCAGTGCGCTCACCCGGGCGCGGTGGCGGCGCCAGAAGGCGAGGGCCACGTAGCCACCCATCGACAGGCCCGCGACGACCACCCGTGCCAGCCCGAGCTGGTCGATCAGCGCCGCCACCTCGTCGGCGTAGCCGGCGACCGAGTAGGCGTCGCGGTCATCGGGCGCGTCGGAGGCTCCGAAGCCTTTCAGGTCGGGGGCCACGAGCCGCACGCGGTCGCTCAGGCCCGCCAGCTGCGCCTGCCACATCCCCGAGTGCAGCGGGAAGGCGTGCAGCAACAGCAGCGGGGGGTCGCCTGAGCCGGCCTCCCGGTAGTGCAGCCGGGTCCCCTCCACGGTGAGGTAGGGCATGGGTCATCCTCCCCGGGGTCAGCCCTGCAGCCCCCGGGCCGCCTCGATGTAGCGTTCGGCTTGCGAGGCCAGCGCGTCGGCCTCCTGCTTGGCCGCGGATGCGCGGATCCCCATGGCGATGGCCGCGAACCGGACCCCCCTGAAGTAGGGGACGAGCGCGTCGACCGGGAAGGCGCCCTCGCCGGGCTCGGGCTGCTGGGTCTCGGGAGGGGGCTGGTCGACCATCCCCAGCTCCAGGTCGGTCTCCTTGTCCAGCTCGCGGAGCTGCTCGACGAGCTCGTCTTCATCAAGCCGGTCGGAGAACTCCGTGCCGACCTTGCGGAACACCTGCCGTCCGTCGGGGCTGACGACGACCACGGCCGGACGGGCGTAGTCCTTGCCCTCGTGCCAGACGCCGTAGGGCTTGATCGCCTTGGTGCCGTCCGGGTCGCTCAGCAGCGGGAACGGCAGTTGCAGCTTCTCCACCATGGCGGCGTTCTGGCGCGGGTCGTCGACGCTGATGCCGACCACGCGAGCTCCGGCGTCGGTGAGGTCGGCGTGACGCTGGGCCAGGCTGACCAGCTGGCCGTTGCAGTACGGTCACCAGTCGCCCCGGTAGAACACGAGCACGCAGGCGGCGTCGCCGTGCTCCGACCGCGTCCAGTCGCCGCCGGCCTGGTCGGTGAGGGTGAAGTCGGGTGCGGACAAGGACGGTCCTTTCATCTGGCTCTCCCCGGTGCATCCTTACCCACCGGCAGCGCCTGGTCTGCCGAGCGGGCGTGATGGGCACAATGCGCGGGCGGTACCAGGCGTCGCGCCCGAACCACTCGCCGGCCGTTGAGACGGAGAGGAGACGATGAGGCAGGTCGTTGACGGTCTGTACGTGTCGGGCCGACCGGAGGGTGACTCCTGGCACGACCGGGTCGACGTACTGCTTACGGTGGCCTACGACGCGTACGTCGCGCCGCCGCAGACGCCCAACTGGGGGCTGGCGGTGTTCCTGCCGCTGGCCGACCGGGCCGAAGAGCCCGACGCCGACCTGCTGGCCGCCGTGGTGGCCCTGGCGGCCGAACTGGTGCGCGCGGGCAAGCGGCTGCTCGTGCACTGCGCGGCCGGCGTGAATCGCTCGGGGCTCGTCGTCGCCATGATCCTGATACGCCTCGGCCTCAGCCCTTCGGAGGCGCTCGAGCGGCTGCGCGCGGTCGTGCCCGAGGCGTTGAACAACCAGACCTTCCAGGGGCTGGTGGAGGCGGCCGGCCGCAGATGAGCGTCGCGCTGCCGGTCGACAGCCCCGCCGAGGGCCTGTACGGACCCGACAGCCTGACCCGGAGGATCTACCAGGAGAGCGCGGTCGTGCTGCTGGGCTGGCCGCGCGCGATCCTGCTGCAGTTGGCTCACCCGCTGGTGGCCGCCGGCGTCGCGCAGCATTCCGGGTTCCGCCAGGACCCGCTGCGACGCTTCTGGCACACCCTGGACGTGACCGTCGCGATCGTCTTCGGCAGCGCCGAGCAGGCCCGGGAGGCGGTGGCGGGCATCAACGCCATCCACGCCGGGGTCACCGGCCGCCTGCAGGAGAAGGTCGGCCGGTTCGCCGGGGGAACGCCGTACCAGGCTCTGGACCCGCAGCTGCTGCTGTGGGTGTTCGCCACGGTCAGGCAGACCGACCTGCTCGTGTACAGCCGCTACGTGGCGCCGCTGTCCGCGGCCGAGCGGGAGCGTTACCACCAGGAGGGCAGGCCGCTGGCGTCGATGCTGGGGATCCCCGACGACCTGGTGCCGGCCACCCATGCCGGGCTGTGCGAGTACGTCGAGGCGATGTTGGCGTCGGACACGATCGCGGTGGGGCCGGCTCAGCGCGAGCTGGCCGGGGCGCTGCTGTACCCGTCGCTGCCGGGGGTCCCGCGATGGCTGCTCGAGCCGGTGCGGGCGATCACCGTCGGCTCGCTGCCCGAGAAGCTGCGCGACGGCTACGGACTCGCGCTGACCCTGCCACGACGGGCCCTGTACCAGAGGTCGCCGACGCTGGTGCGGGCGCTGCGGCGCTGCCTGCCACGCCAGCTCCGTCACCTGCCGCGGTGCCGGGCCGAGGCGCGGCTGGGGGCCAACCCTCAGCCGCTCAGCGGGTCGCGGCGTCGACCGTGTCGGCCAGACGCCGCAGCGCCGCCGGTCCGTCCACCCCTACCTGGACCACCCGCCGGCCGTGCGCGCGCAGGCTCTGTAGATCGCCGGCGGCCTGGGCTCTGATGAGGGTGGCGATGTCGTAGGAGCGGCCGGGGATGGCCAGACCGTCGCGGTCGGGGCGTTCCAGTGCCAGGTCGACCACCTGCAGCGCCGCGAGCGAGTCCGGCCCCCCCTTGTGCAGCTGGCCGGTGGAGTGCAGGAACCGCGGGCCCCAGTCGAAGGTCGTCGCCGTGCGCAGCCGGTCACGGACGCGCTGGCGCAGCCGGGCCAGCGGCGCCATGTTCGCTTCGGTCGGGCACAGGAAGGCCTGGATGCTGAGGTAGTCGCCCGTGCCCAGATCGGCCAGCAGCGCGGTGACGTCGCCGTCCTCGTGCGACGGCAGCTCACCGCCGGCGGCGATGTCGTCGAGCACCGCGCGCGTGTTGGCCTTCGACTCGGCGACGTTGGGCTCGTCGAAGGGATTGACCCCCAGCAGGGCGCCGGCCAGGGCGGTCGCGACCTCCCAGCGCACGAACTCCGCGCCCAGGTCGAGCCGATCGTCGAGGTCCAGCCGCAGCAGCGGCAGGCCGGCGGCGGCGAGCGTGTCCACGCCGAGGACCTCGTCGGCGCCCAGTCGCAGGGCGACGAAGGCGCGGTCGTCGCCGTAGACCTCGGGGGGGCCGACGGGCTCGCCGACGACCGGGACGATGCCGGTGCCATGCTTGCCGGTCGACTCGGCGACGAGCTGCTCGATCCAGTCGCCCAGCGACGCCAGCGTCGTCGGCGCCAGCAGGGTGAGCTTGTCGCGACCGTGTCGCGCCCAGCCGGCCATGAACGCCGCCAGCACAGCGGCGGGGTTCTCGGGGGAATCGCCGGCCGCACGACAGCGCTCCAGCAGCCGGGTGGCCCGTTGCCACAGGGCGGCGGTGTCGGCCCCGACCAGCGCCGCGGGGACCATCCCCACGTACGACAGGGCTGCGTAGCGCCCGCCGATGTCCGTCGGGTTGAGAAAGCAGCTCCGCCACCCTTTGGCGCGGGCCTCTTCCTCCAGCGGCGTGCCGCGGTCGGTGATGGCCGCCAGGCGGGTGGGGGACTCCAGCAGGTGCTGGGCGTGGGCGGCGAAGGCCCGAGCCTCCTCGGTGGTGCCGGACTTGCTCGACACCAGCGCCAGCGTGCGCGACAGGTCGGCGTCGTCGAGCGCGGCCCGCACCGCGTCGGGATGGGTGGAGTCCAGCACCAGCAGCTCGGCGCCGCGCCCGCCGCCGCCGAAGACGTGGGCGAACAGGCCCGGCGCGAGGCCGGAGCCGCCCATGCCGATCAACACCACCCGGTTCAGGCCGTCGGCGCGCACGCCGTCGACGAAGCCGCCGATGCGGTCAGGCCAGTCGGGCAGCGGCGCGGTGACGTCCAACCAGCCCAGCCGCCGGGCGACCACGTCGCGGACCTCGGGATCGTCCGACCACAGCGTCGGGTCCCGCGACAGCAGCCGGTCCATCGCATCCCGCTCGCGCAGCTCGTCGAGCGCCTCGAGGACCGGGTCGCGGAGCGTCGGGTCGGCGGCCATGGGCAGGTCTCCCGGTCGTGGCGGATGCCGGCAGGTGCTCCAGCGGCAGGCTTACCGCCCGGCTCGCCGTGAAACACCCGCCATGGGGGGCACGGCGGGGGCCCGGCGAGGCCACTCGGGAGATCAGGCGCCGCAAGCCCCGTCGCTGGAGTGCGACCCGGCCATCGGGCCAGGTTACGGACCAGCTCACGGGGGCACAGGAGCAGGGCGAGACAGCAACGGACCACGCCGTCCCACGTCAAGGAGCCCATGACATGGTGCTGGAGATCCTGCTGGTCGTGCTCATCGTGCTCGTCCTGCTGGGTGCATTCGGATACGGAGGCGGCGCCTACCGGACCCCGGGCATCGGGCTGGGCACGCTGCTGCTCATCATCCTCATCATCGTCCTGGTGACCTAGCCCCTGCGCCTGGGCCTACGCCGACGGTCCAGGCCTGGGGCCCACAGCGGGCCGGAGGGCTGGACGCGCGTCCGCGTGGTTGGACGGGGGCGCGGAAGGGAAGAAGTCCTGACCGCCGCGCTACGTCGGCACGCAGGAGGCCCGCCGCCCCGCCGCAGCAGCTGCTTCGTCCGTGCCGTGACGCCTTCTCTGCCATCCGCACGCGGCGGTCTGGTGCTGGGCACGCGTGAGCGACGAGGCTGCGGTGAACCGACGTGGACGGCCGCTGATCGCCCTCGCCTGCGCCACCATGCTGGCCGCCACGGTCGCCGGGCCGGGCGCCGCCGGGGCCGCGGCAGCAGGAGGCCCGGACCCCCTGACCCCCCTGAAC
>DASZOD010000063.1:0-8345 GCA_035550935.1 Egibacteraceae bacterium
GTGGTCAGCCGGGGGGTGGGCCCGCTGGCGGTGCTCGTCGAACTGGCCAGGGGATTCCTCGACGAGGGCGCAAGGCTGGCGGCGGTCAAGGGCCCCCGATGGGCGCAGGAACTGGAGGAAGCGCGGCCAGCCATGCGCATCCTGGGCCTCGGGGAGGCACGAGCGGTCGCGGTGCCTACCACGGTCCGGCCGACCTGGGTTGTTAGCATGCGGGCGAAGGGGCCTATCCCGGCGGGCTTCCCCCGCCGGGACGGCCTGCCCCGTTCGAAGCCGCTGGGGAGGCCGCAGGCGTGAGCGGATCAGGAAGGCCCGCACGCTGGTACCGCTACTGGGAGCGTGAAGGCGCTGCCAGTCGCGATGGCAGCGGGACCATGGGGGACGGCGGGTTCCACGTGGAACCGAGCGCCACGCGGTTGCACGTGGAACGGTCGCCCGGTATGGCAGCGCCCGAGGGGCCCGGCGTCGGTGGGCCGGGCGTGGAAGACAGGCCGACCAGCCCCGCACCCGCCAGGCAGGCCCGGCGTCCCGACGGGGCGTGGGTCCTCACCGTGGCGAACCAGAAGGGCGGTGTGGGCAAGACCACCACCGCCGTCAGCGTGGCCGCTGCGCTGCCGGAGGCAGGCTGGCGCATCCTCCTGCTGGACCTCGACCCTCAGGCGAACGCGACGTCGGGGCTGGGCGTGCGGGTCCAGCCGGGGCAACCGACGATCTACGACGTGCTCGTCGACGGGCTCGACGCCCACGAGGCCATCACGCCGAGCCCCGTGCCCAACCTTTCGGTCCTCCCGGCGAGCATCGATCTGGCCGGTGCCGAGATCGAACTGGTCAGCGCGCTCAGCCGTGAGCAGCAGCTGCGGCGGGCCCTGGAGCCGGTGCGTCGCGACTTCGACCTCGTCCTCATCGACTGCCCCCCCAGCCTCGGGCTGCTGACGATCAACGGCCTGTCGGCCTGCCACGGCATCCTCATCCCGATCCAGTGCGAGTACTACGCGCTGGAGGGACTGGGGGCCCTGCGGCGCACGGTGGACCTGATCCGCGCCAACCTCAACCCGGGGCTGTCGATCCTCGGCTTCGTCATGACGATGCTCGACGGTCGGACCCGTCTCGGTCAGCAGGTGATCGACGAGGTGCGGGCCCATTTCGGCGCGCTGGTGCTGCAGACGCGCATTCCCCGGACCGTCCGGTTGGCGGAGGCACCCAGCTTCGGCCAGCCCATCACCGTCTTCGACCCGACGTCTCGAGGCGCCATGGCGTACCGGCGGCTCGCCCGGGAGCTGCTGGAGCGCCTTGCCGGCGTGTCGGCGAGCGCGACGGGCTGATCGCACGACGGCACGACGCAACAGGAGGATGCCATGAGTCGACCTAGCGGGCTCGGGCGGGGATTGAGCGCGCTCATCCCCTCTGCCGGTCCCGGCCAGAGCGGGCTCATCACCCTCCCGCTGTCGTCCATCGTGCCGAACTCGCGCCAGCCCCGCACCGCGTTCGACGACGAGGCCCTCGCCGAACTCGCGCACTCCCTGCGGGAGGTGGGCCTGCTCCAGCCGATCGTCGTGCGGCCGTCGGCGGCTGGCCGCTACGAGGTCGTGGCGGGCGAGCGGCGCCTGCGGGCCGCGCGACTGGCCGGGTTCGAAGAGATCCCCGCGGTGGTGCGCCACACCGACGATGCCAACCTGCTCACCGAGGCGCTGGTGGAGAACCTCCATCGCACGGACCTCAACCCTCTGGAGGAGGCCGCGGCCTACCAGCAGCTCATCGACGACTTCGGCATGACCCACGACGCGCTCGCAACGAAGCTGGGCAGGTCACGGTCGACGATCACGAACGCCCTGCGGCTGCTCGGCCTCGCCCCGGAGGTCCAGCAGCGGATCGCCGCAGGGGTGCTGTCGGCTGGCCACGCCCGGGCGATCCTGGCTCTGGGCAGCAGGCAGCAGCAGGAACGGGTGGCCCGCCGCGTCGTCGCCGAGGGTCTGTCGGTGCGGGCCACGGAGGACCTCGTGCGCCGCCTCGTCGGTCAGCCCGACGGGGATGGGACGAGCGCGATGACCGAGCTGGCGCGCGCCGCGCAGGCCCGCCGGGCGTCGCCCTACGGCCACGTCGAGCGGCGGTTGTCGGACGCCCTGGCGACGCGCGTGCAGGTCCGGGGCAGCGCTCGGCGCGGCAGGGTGGTCATCGACTTCTCCGGGCAGGCAGATCTGCAGCGCCTGCTGGAGGTGCTCAGCCGGGGGACCGGAGAGGACCTGCTCAACGAGTAGCCGGCCGGGTGGCCGAGGTTGGATCCTGGAGGTTGGAGCCGGCCACCGCCAGTGCGACGACCCGTTCGCAGAGTTCCCCGAACTCCCAACCGGCGGCCTCCGCCGCCATCGGCAGGAGCGACGTTTCCGTCATTCCCGGGCAGGTATCAAGCTCCAGCAACCACGGCACGCCGACGCGGTCGACGATGAGGTCGGCACGGGCGACGTGCCGACAGCCGGCGATCTGGTAGGCGCGCACGGCGGTCTCCCGGCAGCGGCCCAGGGCCGTGTCCGTGAGACGGGCGGGCGCGAAGAACTCGGTTGCTCCGTGGGTGTAGCGGGCGCTGAAGTCGTAGTGGCCGGTCCTGGGGACCACCTCCACCGGAGGCAGCGCCTGCCCGTCGATGACAGAGACCGCCACCTCTGCCCCGTCGACGAAGCGCTCGACGAGCACGACGTCGTGGTAGCTGTAGGAGGCGACGAGGGCGGCGGTCAGGTCTTCAGGCGCGTCGACGTAGCGCACTCCCATGGCGGCACCGCCCTGCGAGGGCTTGACGATCAGGGGGCAGCCGAGCCGAGCCTCTACCCGGTCCAGGGCGCGGGCGGCGCCCATGTCGCGGATCGCCCCCGAAGACATGGACACCCAGTCGGGCGTCGGCAGTCCCGCGCGGCGCCACAGCCCCTTCATCAACGCCTTGTCCCACGCCAGCGCCGACGCCAGCGCATCCGGGCCCGTATAGGGCACCTCGAGGAGTTCCAGCAGGGCCTGGATCGTGCCGTCCTCGCCGGCCTTGCCGTGCAGGGCGAGGTAGGCCACATCGAAGTCGCCTCCGGTCAGGGCGCCGGCGAGCCGGTCGTCGAGGTCCAGTGAGACGACCCGGTGCCCGCGGTCGGCGAGCGCCTCCGCCACGCGCCGGCCCGAGCGCAGACTGACCTCGCGCTCCAGGGACAGGCCGCCGGCGAGCACCGCCACCCTCAGCGGCTTCACGAGCGGTCCCCGTACAGGGCGTGGAGCAGCTCGAGCTCGGTCCTCAGCACCTCGGCCAGGCGGCGCACTCCCTCCCGGATGCGCTCGACGGGAGGAAAGCAGAACGATAGCCGCAACTCGTTGGCACCCGAGCCGTCGGCGTAGAAGGCGCTGCCGGGGACGTAGGCCACCCGGGCGGTGAGTGCCTTGGCGAGCAGCTCCCTGGCGTCCAGCTCAGCGGGGAGCCGGAGCCAGACGAAGAAGCCCCCGGTTGGCGCGCTCCAGGAACAGCTGGCGGGCAGCTCCTGGGACAGCTCCTCCAGCATCGCGTGGCAGCGTTCCCGGTAGACCTCGCGGAACGCCTCCACCTGGGCCTCCCAGGGCTGCGTCGCCAACCAGCGCTCGGCGATGGACTGGGTGAAGTTCGACTGGCACAGGTCGGCGGCCTCCTTGAGCAGGACGAGCTTGTCGCGCACCGGGCCGGCCGCGGCCACCCAGCCCACCCGGATCCCTGGCGAGAAGATCTTCGACAGCGTCCCGACGTAGACAACTCGTTCGGAGGCCAGAGATTTCAGCGCCGGGCGGATCTCGCCCTTGAAGTCGAGCAGCCCGTAGGGGTTGTCCTCGACGATGAGCAGGTCGTGGCGCTCGGCGATCGCCATGACCTCCCGGCGCCGGGCCGCGGACAGCGACACCCCGGCGGGGTTCTGATGGTTGGGGACCGTGTAGAGGAACTTTGCGCTGCGCCCGGTCTGCGCCAGCCAGGTCAGGCACTCCTCGAGGGCTTCGGGGATCAGTCCGTCGCCGTCGATCGGGACGTGCAGCACCTTTGCCTGGTAGGCCGAGAAGGCACCGAGCGCACCGACGTACGAGGGGCCTTCGGCCAGGACGACGTCCCCGGGGTCGCAGAACAGCTTGGAGGTGAGGTCCAGCGCCTGCTGCCCGCCGGTGGTGACGACGAGATCGTCGGCGTGGGCGGGGACGCCCTCGGCCTGCATGAGGCGGACGAGCTGCTCCCGCAGCTCGGGCGTTCCCTGGCCGCCGCCGTACTGCAGCGCTGTCGGGCCGGCGGTGCGCAGTATCTGCTCGGTGACCGCCGCGACCGCGTCGAAATCCAATGCGGCCGTGTAGGGCATGCCGCCGGCCAGCGAGACCACCTCCGGACGAGTCGCGACCGCGAACAGGGCCCGGATCTCCGAGGCGGCCAAGCCCCGGGTGCGGTTGGCGTACCGTGCGTGGAACGGGTCGACCCTGATCACGCTCACCGAGCCCGGCCCTCCTGCGCATCCTGCGCCGTTTCTTGCGCGGCGTGCTACGTGCTGCGCGTGGCTCATGCCGCCTGAGCCGCCCCCGCGAGGCTACCGCGCGCACGAGGGCCCGACGATGCGGCCCGCTACACTGAACCGTACCGACGCCGGCCCCCGACGGAGGGAGACCGTGGACGCCGAGCCAACGTCCCGCAGGCATGGGCGAGCCTGGCGCGCGGCCTCGACGGAAGCGGCGGTCGCGCCGCCGACCAGCGACCATCCCGTCGGCCTGGGCGAGGACAGCGGCCCCCAACCGGTCCTACGCGCGGTCTGGGGCATCCTGCTGGGGCTGGCCGCGGGGGCTGTCGCCACCGTCTTCATCACTCGCCCCGCCACCGACGAGCGGGCGTCGCCGGCGGCGGGCTGAGTAGGGTCTTGCGCCATGCCCGGACGGGTTCACGACCTGACGCCCGCGCACCTGGACGAGCTGCCGGGCCCTTGCCGGGCCTGCGTGTTCTGGGAGGTGGCCGGCGCCCCGCGGGGCCCGGTGGTGCCGCCCTCGCAGGGGCGGGAAGGCAAGGAAGCCTGGTGGCAGGCGGCGCAGCTTGAGTGGGGGACACCCGGCAAAGGCGTGTGGTTCGAGGACAGGCTTGTGGGCTACGCGACGTTCGCACCCGGAGCCCACTTCGGACGGGCCCGCCAGCTGGGGCGGGCGGTGTCCGAGGACGCCCTGTTGCTGGCGACGCTGTGGGTCCACCCTGACGCTCGGGGGCAGAGGGTGGCCAAGACGTTGCTGCAGAGCGTCCTGCGGGAGACCCACCGGCGCGGGGGCCGCGCGCTGGAGGCGTACGGCGCGCGGGTGGACCAGGCCGCGCCATGTGTTCTGCCGGAGACGTTCCTGCTGGCCAACGGCTTCTCGGTGCTGCACGACCACCGCGCCTTCCCGTTGCTGCGGCTGGACCTGCGCCAGACGGTGCGCTGGCAGGAGTCACTGGGCCACGCCCTCGAGGGGGTCCTCAGCGCCCTGGGCAGGCGGGAGCGGGCGCGGGTGCCCGCGCCGCGGCCCGCCGGCGCCATCCGCGCCTGAGGTTGACCGGCGTCGCGCCGAGATCGTCGCGAGCGGTCAGCCGGCGGCCGGCAGAGCGTGGGCGAGGAACTCGGTGACGGCCCCGGCCAAGGCGTCAGCGAGCTGCTCCTGGCGGCGCGAGTCCACGAGCTCGGTCTCGCCGTCGGGCGAGGTGATGAACCCGGGTTCGGCCACGACCGCCGGCATCCGCGTCTCCCGTAGGATCGTCCAGGTCATGGGGTGGGTGCGGCAGTCGGGCCGCCAGCCGGCGCTCAGCATGGCCCGCTGCACGAGCTCTGCCAGGCGGCGACCGCCTTCAGACACGAAGTGCGACGTCCCGAAGTAGTAGGACGTGGCCCCGCCCGCGAGCGGGCTTCGCAGGCCGTTGAGACCGATCGACAAGACGACGTCGACGGACTGCTCGTTGGCCAGCCGCGCGCGCTCGGAGGCGGTGGGATTGTTGCCCGGACCTCGGGCGAGCAGCGCCTGCGCGCCGCGGGCCGACAGCCGTGCCGCGAGCCGCCTGCCGATGTCCCACACGACATCGGCCTCGCGGGCGCCGCCGACACCGACGTGGCCCGGGTCGCCGACCCCGTGGGAGGGGTCCACAAGCACCCGCGCGCCGACCACGCCACGGCCTGAGAGCCGCCGCAGCGACTCGCGTTCGCGTGCGCGCACACCCAGCCCTCCGCTGTGGTGCTGCCGCTGCAGGCCGCGCAGCAACTCGACGGTCTCCGGGCCGGCGACCCCGTCGACGTTGAGGCCGACGTTGCGCTGGAACTCCTCGACGGCCGCCTGCGCGAGTGGCCCGAAGATGCCGTCCTCGGGACCCGCGTCGAAGCCGAGCTGGTTGAGCCGGTGCTGCAACTCCCGGACGTCGTCGCCGCGCATCATCGTCCGCGAGCGCCACAACAGCCGGTCACCCAGGGCGTAGCCCGCCTCGACCAAGGCCCGCCAGGTCTCCGGACCGACGAGCCCGTCGGCGGGCAGGCCACGCTCGCGCTGGAAGCGGCGCACGGCCTCAAGCGTGGCCGTCCCGTAGATGCCGTCGACCCGCAGCCGAGACTCGGCCACACGTGCCAGCCGTCGCTGGATATCGTGAACAGCCGGTCCCGTGTCGCCGAGTCGGATCAGCTTCGTCACGCACGCCGAGTGTACAGACCGCTACCCCGCGGACGGTGTACCGTCCCGACGACCTCAGCGCCCGCGGCCCGCCGTCAGGGCAGGAATTTCTCGACCTCGCTGAGCAGCTCCCTTTTGCCCCGCGTGCCGACCAGCCGCTTCTGCTCGTTGCCGCCGGAGAAGACCATGAGCGTGGGGATGGACATCACCTGGTAGCGCCTGGTGGTCTGGGGATTGTCGTCCACGTTGAGCTTGAGTACCTTCAAGGCGCCGGACTTCTCCGCAGCGACCTCCTCGACGACGGGAGCGACGATCCGGCAGGGTCCGCACCACTCGGCCCAGAAGTCGACGAGGACGGGGGTGTCTGCCTGCAGGACCTCGGCTTCCCAGTCCTGGTCGGTGACAGCCTTGGCGTTGCTCATGCGGGAGCCTCCGGGTGGCGTCGTGTGCGGGGGGTCGCCCGGATAAGAACCGGGGGCTGGCCTGAGGGTATTCCCCGCCTTGCGCCCAGCGGGAAAAGGAAGCGAGGGACGCCGCAGCGCCCCTCGCCCGCGATTCGGATGACGGGGGGACAGCCGAACCGCGGATCTCCTGGTCTCTTCCGGCACCGGCCAGCGACGACTCGTCCCCACTCTGAAGGGTCCGACGGGGTCCGACGGCGCCTCACGGCCAGTATACACTCGCTCGACGATGCGCGTTCAAGGGCCGTCCACCCTGGGGACAGCGCCTACCAGTTGTGGGCGTTGACGCCCAGCCACCGCTCCGCGTCGATGGCAGCCTTGCAACCCATGCCGGCGGCGGTGACCGCTTGGCGGTAGATGTGGTCGGCGACGTCGCCGGCGGCGAACACCCCCGCCACACTGGTGGCGGTCGTGGGTTCCTCGACGAGGAGGTAGCCCTGCGGGTCGAGCGCGAGCTGCCCTGCGAACAGCGCGGTCGCGGGGTCGTGTCCGATGGCGACGAACAGGCCGTCGGAGCGGAGGCGGGTGCGCTGCCCGCTGTGGACGTCCTCCACGATCACCCCGGTGACGCCGTCGTCGCCGAGGACGTCGACGACGCGGGCATTCCACACGAACTCGATCCTGTCGTTCTTGAACGCGCGCTCCTGCATGATCTTCGTGGCGCGCAGCTGGTCTCGCCGGTGCACGACGGTGACCTTGGAGGCGAACTTCGTCAGGAAGGTCGCTTCCTCCATGGCAGAGTCTCCCCCGCCGACCACGATGAGCTCCCGGTCGCGGAAGAAGAACCCGTCGCAGGTGGCGCAGCTTGACACACCGCGGCCGATGAGGCGTTGCTCATTGGGCAGCCCCAGCCACCGGGCGGTCGCGCCGGTGGCGACGATGACCGTGCGCGCTCGGTGCGTGAGGTCTCCGACGGAGACCGCGAACGGCGAGCCGTGCCTGAAGTCGACGTGGTCGACGTCGGCGGTGACGTAGACGGCGCCGAAGCGCTGCGCCTGCTCGCGGAAGTCGTTCATCAACTCCGGCCCCATCCGCCCCTCGGGGAAGCCGGGATAGTTCTCCACTTCGGTCGTCAGCATCAGTTGGCCCCCCGCCTCGCGACCTTCGATGACGAGCGGGCGCAGGTCCGCCCGAGCGCTGTAGAGAGCCGCGGTCAGCCCGGCGGGACCGGAGCCGAGGATGATGACGTCGTGGATGCCGGCGGTCTCTGCGTCCGGCCCAGTCGTGGGGACTGCCATGGGGACCTGCTCC
>DASZOD010000064.1:0-2334 GCA_035550935.1 Egibacteraceae bacterium
CGGGCGCAACTACCCTGATGCGCTGGCGGCGGGCCCGGCGGTCGGCGACAGCGGCGGGGTGCTGCTGCTGCTTGACGGTCAGGGCCTGGACGGCTCGCCCCCGGCGCGGGCCTGGCTGACCGAGCACCGCAGCGCCTTCACACTGATCCGCCTGGTGGGCGGCCCTGCGGCGATCTCGGCGGCGGTGGAAGACGAGATCCGCGCCACGGTAGGCGCCTGACTCCACCTGGGCAACAAGGACGCCTGTTGCTCGATCGGGCCCGCCTTCCTCCCTGGTCTGATGGCGGCGGGTGGGGGGCCGGCGCGGCACGAGAAGGGAGGTCTGAGTGGCCAGGCGACAGAGCACCCTCATCGGCAGGCGGGCGTTCCTGCGCGGTGTGGCCGGGGTGGTCGGCGCCGCGACCCTGACCCGATGCGCCCCCGGCGGGGGGATGGACGGCGGAGCCAGCGGCGTCGTGGGCCGCCCCACCATCCGTGTCCAGGGTGGCAGCTTCGGGTTTCCCTCACCGTTCGCGTACATCGCCGCCCCCGGCTACTGGCGGATGAGCTACCTGTTCGACACCCTGCTGTGGCCCGACGCAAGCGGGCGACAGCTCCCATGGCTGGCCGCCAGCTACGACCGATCCGACGACGGGATGGTCCACAGGCTCGCGCTGCGCAACGCCACCTGGCATGACGGCACACCATTGACCCCGCGGGACGTTGTCTTCACCTTCGACTACTTCGCGTCCCAGCACCTCTCCCCACTGGCAATCGCCGCCCCGCGCAGCGTCGCCAAGGCCGTCGAGACCGGCGAGCGGACGGTGGAGATCCGCTTGGAGCACCCCGACGCCAATTTCACGCAGGCGGTGCTCGGCTCGGTGCCCATCATCCCCGAGCACGTGTGGTCGAAAATCGATGACGCGCAGATCGCGTCGGGTGACGAGGCCCTCATCGGCACGGGCCCCTACCACCTCCAGTCAAGGTCGGAGGCGCACGGCCGCGAGCTCTATGTGGCCAACGACGACTTCTTCCTGGGAACCCCTTTCGTGCAGCGCATCGAGATGACCCCGGTCGACGACGAACTGGTCGCGGTGCGCGCCGGACAGCTCGACGGCGGCCAGGCGCCGGTCGAGGGCGCGAGGAATGACGTCCTGGACCCGTTCCGCCAAGACCCCGCCTTCGGCGTCATCAGCAACCAGACCGCCTTCGCCTTCCCCCTGTACTTCAACCTGCGCCGGGGAGGGGCGCTGGCCGACGTCCGCTTCCGCCAGGCCTGTCTGATGGCGATCCACCGCGAGGACCTCGTGCAGCGCCTGCTGACGGGCAACGGCACCGTGGGCAGCGCCGGGTTCCTCCCGCCGGGGCATCCCTACCACGTCGAGGTGGACCCCTACAACCACGACACTGGCGCCGCCAACCGGCTGCTGGACGACGCCGGGTACCGCCGCACCAGCCCCGACGGGGTGCGCCAGGGCCCCGACGGCGCCCCCCTGCGCTTCACCTTGGTCGTGCACGACACCGTCCCGCCGGCGCTGCCCGAGCTGGTGGCTGCCAACCTCCGCCAGGTCGGGGTGGACGTGGACCGCCAGGTCGTAGACCTGGTGCGGCTGTTCGGCATCAAGACCGGCGCGACCTACGACCTGCTGATCAACCTCTATCCCGGCCCGGTGGGCACCACGCCCAACGGTGACCCCGAGATCCTGCGACCCGTGTACCACTCCCAGCCGCCCAACCAGCTGTACGCCGCCACCGGTTACGCCAACCCCGAGGTCGACCGGCTGCTCGACCGCCAACTCACCACTCTCGACGAGGCCGAGCGCAAGGAGATGGTCGGCGGGATCCAGCGCATCGTCGCGCGGGAGCTGCCGGTGGCGGTCCTGTACTACACCACTATGTTCTTCGCCTTCCGCAAGCAGGTCTTCGACCAGTGGTACTACACCACCGGCGGGTTCGGGCCGGGCATCCCCGACGCGTACAACAAGCATGCCTTCGTCACCGGGCAGAAGACCGGCCTGCAGATCCGGCAGGCGGCGGGACAGTGACCAGCGCTCGCCAGCGCAGGAGGGCGACCTCCCGTCCGGCCCGCTGGTGACCAGTTGGACGCGAGCGACTTGTCACGCTGTGTCGCGCTCGCCGTCGGGTGGACGGAGGGGGTAGACCCAGTGTTTGAAGGTCACGAACTTCAACAGCCAGGTCACGACGCCGGCCGCGAGCTTGGCGGCGTTGAGCAGCAGCGGCGACCCGCCCGCGGCCAGGGCCGCCACGGCGACCGCCACGTTGTTCAGCCACAAGCCGCCAAGGTTGAGCGCGAGGAACAGCGCGATCTCGTGGCTGCGCTTGTCGCGTCCGCCC
>DASZOD010000065.1:0-7468 GCA_035550935.1 Egibacteraceae bacterium
CCCTCCCGCGGCGCCCGGCGGCGCCACCCTATCCCGCCCGAGTGTAGACAGCCGGCCGGCGGGCGAGCCGGCAGCGGCGTCGCTGCCCGCAGCAGCCTGGCTGCCTGCGGCCTCCTACGAGGACGCCGGCAGCTTCGCGTCGGGGACCAGCACCACCTTGCCGAACGACGCGCCCGACTCCAGGTACTCGTGGGCGGCGCGTGCACGGCTGAGCGGCTCGACGCGGTCGATGACCGGCTGGAAGGATCCGTCGGCGAAGCGGGCGAGGATCTCGGCGTGCTCCTGGGGGGTGATGGCGCCGAACGACCCGAGCACGCTGGCGTTCTTCATCAGCAGTTCCATGACGTCAAGCTCGGCCAGGTCGCCGCTGAGCGTGCCGACGCAGACGACGCGGCCCCACGGCGCGAGCATCGACACCGATGCGCGCAGGGTCGCCCGGCCGACCAGCTCGAGCACCACCGTCGGCCCGTCGCCGCCGGCCGCCCTGCGGACCTGGACGGCCACGTCCGCGGCCGTGCGGTCCACCACGGCGTCGGCCAGGGGGCGCAGCCGGTCGGCCTTGTCGGGGTCGGTGAGCGCCACGGTCCGGGCGCCCAGCCAGCGCCCGATCTGCAGCGCCGAGGTCCCCACCCCGCTGGCGGCGGCGGTGACCGCCAGGCGGTCGTCGGCCGTCAACCCGGCGCGCCGGCGCAGCGCGACCCAGGCCGTGGTGAAGGCCAGGCCCACGCTGGCCGCCGCCACCAGGTCGAGCCCGTCGGGCACCGGGCGCAGCTGGTCGGCGGGCACGGTGGTGAACTCGGCGTAGGCACCGTCGCGTTCGCGCCCCAGAGCCTCGAAGGTCGCCACCACGCGGTCGCCTGCGTGCCAGCCGGCGACACCGGAGCCGACCCCGGCGACGACGCCGGCGACGTCCATGCCGAGGATGTGGGGCAGCGGCTTCTGGATGAAGAAGCGCCCGGAGCGGTGGAACAGGTCGGTCCGGTTGACGGTGGCGGCGTGGATCTCGACCAGAACCTCTCCCGCGGCTGGCTGTGGACGGGCCACCTGCTCGTAGCGCAGCACGCTGGGCTGCCCGCGCTGGTGCATCACGACCGCGTGCATGGTCTCGCCCACCGCGACCGCCTCCGCGCCCACTAGCCCCAATGTTTCAACGTTGGACTCATCCGGCCCTCAAGGGGCCGGTGAGCCCGTCTCCCGAGTCGCACCTCACTGCAGCAACTGGATTGAAGCTTTCGCGACACATTTGTCGCCAAGGCTTCAACGTTCCCGCCCCCCGGCGCCGCTGCACGGCCGCCCTCGCCCGGGCCGTGCGTCGCGTAGCCGCAGCGTACGGCAGCAGCTCAACCGTGACTGCAGCTGTGCACACTGCTCCTCGTGCAACATTGGGTCTAGTCGTAGCCGCCGAACATGAACAGGGAGACGTCGGTGTCGGCGTTGTTGGCCAGGGCGTGCAGGTTGCCGCCCTTGAGCATGGCCAGGTGGCCCGAGCGCAGGGTGCGGATCTCGAAGCAGCGTTCGCGTGAGGGCAGCTTCGCCCAGTCGCCGACGACCATGTAGCCACGGCCGTCCATCATCAGGAAGATCTCCTGGTTGTCGCGGTGACGGTGCAGGCCGATGGCGCAGCCCGGCTGCAGGATGTGCAGGTCCATGTAGTCCACGGCCATGAAGTTCTCGACGCGCTCGCTGGCGTCCTTGCGTCCGAAGGCGTCGAAGCTCCACGGCGCCACGGTCCGGCCCAGCTCCGGGCGGTCGCTGTAGCGGCCGTAGTTGGACAGCAGGTTGCGGTACTCCAGGAAACCCACCCCACCGTGCGGGTTGGGGCTGATGCCGACGCCGAGGTGGTGGTCCCAGCCGCGCACCACCATGTTGAACTCGTAGTGGCGGTCGCCGCCGCCATCGGCGCCGTCCCAGGTCTGGTGCTGGGCGTCGCCCCAGGCCAGCTCGACGTGCAGCGGCAACACCGGGTGCATGGCGCTGGCGGGGTCCACGGTCACCGTGTGCCTGCCCTCCAGCGCCTCGCGCGCGAACGCGGCGGGGTCGGCGCGCAGCAGGTCCGGGCGGACGGCGATCTCGCCGCGCTCGAGGGCCTCCCGGCCGCGGGCGTCCAACCGCTCGCGCAGGTCGTCACCCGCATAGCCCCACAGCTCGACCTCGTAGCGGTCGGTTGCCTCCTGGTACGGCGCGATCACCACGGCCTGCCCGTTGCCGCCCACCCGCAGCCGGGCGCTGATGCGGTCACCGAGGCGGTGGCCGGTGAGCTCGGACAGGCGCGAGTCGGGCCCGCCGCGGTAGGACAGGCGCAGGAACGGTCCGGTCCACCCGTCGGCCGACACCCAGCCGCGCACCAGCTGCGTGTCGGTGGCGCGGAAGCGTCGGACGTTCTGCTTCTGAAAGTCGGTCTTGTTGTCCTGCATGGTCGGGTCCAGCACGTCGGCGTCCGCACCGGCGGGCCCGTACAGCTCCAGGAAGCTGTAGGGCACCAGGAACTGCAGCCCGTCCCGGTCGTAGTGCTCGCGGCCGGCCGCCAACCGCGTCTGGGCCATGAGGTCCAGCAACGCCAGCAACGGGTTGTCGCGCTCGTAGTCGGGCGGCTGGGACGGGTCGACCCGGACCACCGCGTCGCTGTGGACCAGCTGCATGGCAACCCCCGTTCGGGCGTCGGCGCGGGTGCGTCAGGTGCTGTGGTACAGGAAGGCGACGAACCGCAACGGCTCGGTGCCCGGGTTGCGGATGCCGTGCACGCCCCCGCTCTTGGTGAACAGCACGCTGCCGGGCCCGACCGGGACCTCGCGGCAGTCCCGCTCGCCGATGCCGTAGACCTGCCGCTTGACCAGCGGATACTGCCCTGTCGACGGGTCGTCGCCGTCGCGCATGTATGCCAGCCCGGCGCCCGAGACGACGTAGTAGAGCTCCTCCGAGCCGATGTGGCGGTGGGTGCCCTCCACGGTCCCGGGGGGGATCGTGACCTCGTGGAAGAACACCACGCTGCCGCTGAGCTCGCGCTGGAACAGCCAGCGCATCTCGATGACGTTGTCGATGCCGGTCTCGGGGTTGCCCGGATCCATCATCGCGTTGCGGTAGCGCACCGGAGCCACCTGCGAGGCGTCGGGCAGGAACCAGCCGCGCTGGAAGTCCAACAGGTAGTTGCCGTCCGCGACGGTGTTCTGGTCGGCGGAGGGGTCGGGCGTCCGCGGCTCCTGGTGGCTGCGCAGGTAGTTGTTGTCCCACGCCCGGGACTCGGCGCCGATGTGGTAACCGAACGGGTGCATGGTCGGTGGTTCGGCGAAGGCGACCTCGACCTGCCTGAGGGCGCGCACGTCGGCCAGCGCCGGGGTGAAGCCCTCGACGCGGATGATCGGTGCGTCCTTGCCCATGAGGTCGAGCACCCGGTGGTGGTGGGAGCTGCCGGGGTGAGGTTCCAGCGTCTCCCACAGCTCCGCGTAGTGGGCGTCGATGAGGTTGTCGTAGTGCAGGGTCAGTGACGCCTGCGCCTCGCGCTCGCCGCCGGGATCCACCCGCATCCAGGCGTTGATCTGCTCGCGCACCCGACGGCCGCGCTCCCGGGTGGCCTCGACCAGCCGCGAAGCACGGTACTCCAGCCGCAGGAAGTTCGTCAGGTGACGCCCGTCGAGGAAGACCTCGCCCTTCATCACCGTGATGTCGGGCTGCGAGCGCACCTCGTGGACGTTGTAGCGGTAGCGCTCGCTGCGCGCGGCAGACAGGTAGCGGGCGTGGTAGATGCGGTCGGGGGGGAACACGACCTTGAAGATCTCGTTCTCGGGCTCGTCGTAGATCTCGTCGAAGCGGGCGTCCACTGGTCGTCCTGTCCCGGATGGAGGTCTCGGCCGCCGAGGCGGCCGCGGTCACAGCCGCTGCAGCAGGTGGTCGGCCACGCGGAAGGCGTTGGCCTGGATGGTGAGGGTCGGGTTGGCGCCCCCGGACGTGGGCATGCACGACCCGTCGGTCACGTAGAGGTTGTCGAACTGCCAGGCCCTGCAGGTCGGGTCCAGAACCGAGTCGCCCGGGTCGGTGCCGAACCGGGCGCCGCCGAGGATGTGGTTGGCGATCCGCGCGAGGGCGTTCTCGGCCATGTAGGCGCCGCCCGGGCTCTCGGGCTCGACGCCGGACCCGGCTTTGATGATGTCGGCACAGCGTCTGGCCATGACGTCCATCAGGTAGCGGTCGTGGGCGTGCCACTGCTTGAGGATGTAGGCCACCGGCCGGCCCCACTTGTCGGTGACGCTGGGGTGCAGCTCGATGCGGTTGGAGCGCAGCGGCACCTGGTTGGCCATGAAGCTGACCGACAGACGGGTCCCCAGGTCGGCGTCCAGCCACCGGTTCATCGCCTCGCCCACGAGCTGGTTGTCGTTGACGAAGACCTTCCACACCGTGTCCAGGTCGGCCGCCCCGTGGGTGCGGGCCAGGGAGATCGGCAGCGCCTGGTCGGAGGTGTTGTTGTACATGGTCGCGCCGGCCCACAGGCCATGTTCGCGCAGGAAGTCGGGCTCGCCGCCGGCGTCGGTGGCCCAGTCGCTGTCCAATGACAGGGCCTTGTCGTAGCGGCGCGGCATGCGCGCCTCGGCACCGCCGAAGCAGTGGGTCAGGAAGTATGCGCCCAGCAGGCCGTTGCCGTCGATGCGCTCGGCGAAGTCGCCGCCGGCCTGGGCGGACAGCTTCAACAGGCGCACGCTCTCGATCGCCGAGCACGCCACGACGACCAGGTCGGCGCTGACCTCGCGGGGACGGCCGGCGCCGTCGACGTAGTTGACCGTGGTGACCCGGTCGCCGCGGGACGCCAGGTGGGTGACGTGGCTGTTGGGCCGCAGCTGGAAGTTGGGCAGGTCAGCCACCGGCGACAGCAGCGACACCCAGGTGTTCGACTTCAGCCCCAGAGGGTCGCCGTAGCGGTTGACGAAGGCGGTCTTGACGGTGTCGGGGTCGGTGGGCGCGCTGCGGCCGCTGGGAGCGTGGTCCTCGGTGATCACCGCCAGCGGGGTCCGGTAGCGGCGCAGGCCCAGCGCGTCCATCCCGGCCTCGACGTACGTGCTGATCGGGTTGGGCGAGACCGGCTTCTGGTAGTGGTCGGCGCTGAAGGGCTTGCGCTGGCCCGCGACGGTGCCGTTGATGCCGATCAGGCGCTCGGCCTTGGCGTAGTAGGACTCCAGCTGGTCGTAGGTGAACGGCCAGTCGCGCGTCTCCCGCTGGATGTCGCCCCGGGGGTCCTCGCGCAGGTCCGTGCGCCCGCGGTTGAAGCTGGCCAGCGTGAAGTCCTCGGGGAAGAAGCGCAGCGACACCGCACCGTACAGTTGCGTGCCGCCGCCGACGACCTGGGCGGTGTAGCCCTCGATCGTGGCCCGGTCCCGGTCGTCGGGGCCTCTGTAGACGTGGGGTTCGTCGTTGAGGTCGGGTTCGACGTGGCTGGAGTAGAAGGACTCGCCGCGGTTGGCCATGCCTTCGACCGTGATGCGCTTCTCCGGGCCGGTGGCGAACATCTCGTCGCGCTTGAAGTCGCTGACCCCGTCAGGCGTCTGGTACTGCGGACGCAGCAGGGGGCCCTTCTCCAGCACCACGACGCCCTTGCCGGCCCTGGCCAGCTCGTGCGCGACCGGCGCGCCGCCAGCGCCGCTACCGATGACGACGACCTCGAACTCGGCCACCGGTCGCGCTCCCCTCTGCCTGGTCGGCTCAGCCGACGTAGTCGACGTTGTCGCCCAGCGGCGCTTCGATCGCTCGCCGCCAGTTGAACAGCGTGTTGCCCTGCTCGTCGCGCAGCAGCTCCTGCAGGTAGGCCCATCCCGCTGCGGCGGAGTTCCCGCCGTACTTGGGGTGCGAGAACGCGCCGGTGAAGGTGTGCCGGCGCAGCAGCGACAGGAAGAACTGGGGCTGGGCGTAGGCGTCGTAGTCCCAACCCGTCACCGAACCTGAGCCCAGCTCGCCATAGAGCTGCTCGAACATCTCGCGGCCCATGCGTGCTGGCTCGCTGTAGGGGTTGCGCGCGCGCAGCAGACGGTCGATCTGGCGCAGGCACACCCGGTAGTCGTCCAGATAGTGCGACTCCTGCCTTGCGAGCAGCTTGTCGATGTAGTTGACCACCCCGACCGACTCGTCGAGCCGGTAGGCGTGGACGAACGCGGGCTCGCTGCGGTCCAGCTCGGCGTAGTGGTCCGACAGGAACCGGCGGCCGCTGCTGGTGCGGAAGGGCAGGATGTGGTCGGTGAGGCGGTCGAGCAGCGCCCGCTCACCCTCGTCGAGCACCAGCGGCAGCGCGCAGGCGTCGGTGAAGAAACGCGACCACTGGCGGCCGTTGTCCATGGTCACCGCCTGAGGGTTGACCGGATCCCGCAGCAGGCGTCCGTCCAGGCGGAACAGGTACCGGTGGACCTGCGCCTTGGGGACGACCACCGTGGCGGCCCAGTACGGACTCGGTCCCTCGGGCAGGCCCACCCGGCGCAGCGGGGTGACCTGGTGCAGCCCCGCGAAGGTGCCGACGACGCCGACCTCGGCCGGCTCCTGCCCGTCGGCGTCGTGGTAGACGAAGGTCACGTCGTTGAGCGCGTACGCGGCCGCTCGGTCTTCGCCCTCGGCGGGCCCGTGGGTGTCCACGATCGGGAAGCGCCACGGCTCGCAGTAGCGGGCACGCGCATCGTCGGGCGCGTACTGGCCGAAGTCGTGGCGACGCTCCGTCGTGGCCCTGGCCAGGAACTTGGTGCTGTGACTGACGACGTAGGCGTCGTCCTTCGCGCCCGACCTGGCCACGCCCAATCCCCCCGTCCCGCTTTGTCCACGACGGCTCGGCGATGATAGTCGGGCGCGGTCGGCACTGTCCATCGCATCGCGGTTGCCGTCTCAGGTGGCCCGATGCCGGACCCGGTTCGCCGTCGTGGCCTATCGTCGGCAGCATGCGCGTGGTGGTGCTCGCCGACACCCACATCCGGCGAGGCTCGTCGCGGCGCCTGCCCCCGGGTGCGCGGGCGGCGCTGGCCCAGGCCGACATCGTCCTGCACGCCGGCGACATCGTCGGCGGCGAGGTCCTCGCGGACCTGCGCCGCTACGCGCCGGTCCACGCCGTGCTGGGCAACAACGACCGCGAGCTCGCCGGCACGCTGCCGGAGACGCTGCAGCTCGAGCTGGACGGCCTGCAGGTGGCCATGGTCCACGACGGCGGGCCCAGGCGCGGGCGAGCGGCCCGGCTACGTCGGCGCTTCCCCGACGCGGACCTGGTCGTGTTCGGACACAGCCACGAGCCGGTGAACGAGCCCGGCGTCCACGGGCAGTGGCTGCTGAACCCCGGCTCGCCGACCGAACGCCGACGCCAGCCACACCACACCCTCGCGGTGTTCGACGTGGACGCCGGCACCCTCGTCGAGCCGAGGATCGTGGTGCTGTCCTAGGCCTGACGCGCTCGAGGATCGCCGGACCCGCACGGTCGCGACGTAGCGGCCACGGTTGTCGGAAAACAGGCCGTCGT